>QQUJ01000012.1 GCA_008501635.1 Pseudomonadota bacterium | reverse complement strand
ACTGAACTCGTTGATCCATCGCACAGGTCTCTTTCCAGGGCATCGGCAAGTCCTCCTTGCCAACGCAATCTACCCTGTAAACCTTGTGCCCGGTCTATTCTGTAAACCATGTTACCGGTCTGTACCCTCCTCTCCCTCAGGGGCGAGGGGGCGAAACAGAGGAATCCAGTGGACAAATTGCGCTTACCTTGCGACCAGACCATCTGTAGGAGCGAAATCATTCGCGAACGGCGGTACGGATCGGCACCACGTCTTTCGCGGCTGAAGCCGCTCCTACAGGGGGGCTTCCCTTAGGTAAGCACACCTCTGGCGGGAGCATCGGGGCGAGCGCGAACCTCAGACGACAACATGCAGACAGAGCCGACCATGACCATTCCAACCATCCTCCACTACATCAACGGCCGACGTATAGATGGCGAACACCGCCGCTGGGGCGATGTCTTCAACCCCGCGAGCGGTGAGATTAGCGGTCGCGTACCGCTCGATTCCGCGCAAGAGGTCGAACAGGCAGTAACCGCAGCCAGGCAGGCCTTCCCGGCGTGGGCGGCGACCACACCCCTCAACCGCGCCCGTGTACTGTTTCGCTTCAAGCAGATCCTGGACGAACGCCGCGACGAGCTGGCACGCGTCATAACCAACGAACACGGCAAAGTGTTCAGCGATGCCGTTGGCGAAGTGACCCGTGGAATCGAAGTGGTCGAATTCGCCTGCGGAGCGCCGCAGTTGTTAAAAGGCGAATTCACCGAAGACGTCGGCCGCGAGATCGACAGCCACGCCTTCCGCCAACCCCTGGGCGTCGTCGCCGGAATCACCCCGTTCAACTTCCCCGCCATGGTCCCCATGTGGATGTACCCGGTGGCGCTCGCCTGCGGCAACACCTTCGTGCTGAAGCCATCGGAGCGCGATCCCTCCGCCTCGCTGCTGGTCGCCGACTGGCTGCGCGAGGCGGGGCTGCCCGACGGTGTCTTCAACGTTGTGCACGGCGACAAGGAGGCGGTCGATGCGCTGTTGGCGCACCCTGATGTAGCCGCCGTCAGCTTCGTTGGCTCGACGCCGGTGGCGCGCCACATCTATACGACGGGTTGTGCCAACGGCAAACGCGTGCAGGCGCTGGGCGGCGCAAAAAACCATCTGGTAGTGATGCCCGATGCCGATCTCGATCAGGCGGCCGATGCGCTGATGGGTTCGGCCTACGGTTCGGCGGGCGAGCGCTGCATGGCGATCTCGGTGGCCGTCGCGGTGGGCGAGGTGGGCGATGCGCTCGTCGACAAACTGGCACAGCGCATCGCAACCCTCAAGGTGGGTCCCGGTACCGATCCGGAATCGGAAATGGGACCGCTGGTCACACGCGCGCACTGGGAGCGTGTCACCGGCTACATCGATCTCGGTGTGGAGGAGGGCGCGACCCTGGTTGCGGATGGCCGCGGTCTGAGTGTCTCCGGCCACGAAAGCGGCTTCTTCGTCGGTCCGACGTTGTTCGATCATGTCCAACCCACTATGCGCATTCATCATGAGGAGATTTTCGGTCCGGTACTCTGCATCGTGCGCGCACCCGATTTTCAATCGGCGGTGCAACTCATCAACGCGCACGAATACGGCAACGGCGTCGCCATCTTCACCCGTGACGGCGGCACAGCGCGTGCCTTCTCCCACGCCATCCACGTCGGCATGGTCGGTGTCAACGTCCCCATCCCCGTGCCCATGGCCTTCCACAGCTTCGGCGGCTGGAAGGCGTCATTGTTCGGCGACCATCACATCCACGGCCCGGAAGGCGTGCGTTTCTACACCAGGATGAAAACCATCACCACTCGTTGGCCGGCGGGAGAACGGTTGGGTGCGGAGTTCGTGATGCCGACGATGAAGTAGGACGCCCTCCAATCTGAACTTTGGTCGTCATCCCCGCGAAAGCGGGGAACCAGTCCAGAAGTGGGATTGAGAGTACTGATCCCTTTTTTACAAGCACCTTTTCACTCGAAGCCGGCGTACCGGGTTGTCTGTGCGCCGTAGAGTCGAGGCCGGGCACAAGTGGGTTAGCGGTGGGGTATATTAGGGGCAATTGTTCTCTGAGACGGGTTTTTCATGTTCTTGCGATCGGTATTGTCCCTCGGTCTATTTACCATCACTTTTCCAACGCTGATATCAGCGCACGATTCACTGGACAGGGTGGGTTATCAACGCGTCTTCCCGGCACTCAGTTTTGCAGCGCCGACGTTGTTGCTGCAGCGAGCAGGCGACGACAGCAAATTCTATATGCTGGAAAAATCCGGAAGAATCTACGCGTTTGAGAATCGCCAGGGTGTTCGAGAGAAGTCACTGTATCTGGATATCAGCAAAGACAGGGTCGATGAGTCGTTCGAGGGCGGGCTGCTGGGCATGGCCTTTGACCCGGCATTCTCCACAAATCGTTATGTGTACCTGTCCTACACCACCAGTGATGCGCCAGAGAGGGATAACAGCAGGCAACTGGTGTCGAGGATCTCACGCTTTATCGCCAATGCCGAGAACAGCGCATTGCTGCCCGACTCAGAGTTAGTGTTGCTGTCCATTGATCAACCCCACAACAATCATAACGGTGGGCAGATCGACTTCGGGCCTGACGGTTACCTGTATGCGGGATACGGCGATGGCGGCAGTTGGGGAGACCCGGACAGAAATGGACAAAATACATCGACTCTGCTGGGAACCATGCTGCGAATTGACGTATCCGAATTCGACCAGCAGGCGAGTGCGCAGAAAAGGTATCGTATTCCCGCGGGCAATCCGTTTGCCAGTAGTGCTGATTGCGTTACCGGCGAGGGGTGCCCGGAGATCTATGCCTGGGGTTTCCGAAATCCCTGGCGTTGGAGTTTTGACAAGAAAACCGGTCACTTGTGGGTAGGCGATGTCGGGCAGGGTGAGCGGGAGGAGATCGATCTGGTGGAGAAGGGGGGGAATTACGGCTGGAATTGCTATGAAGGGAATGCAGAGTATCGGTTAAGCGCTTGTGAGCCGGCGAAGAAATTCATAAAGCCTGTACACGATTACAAACATATGCCTTCGGCTTCCAGCAGCGACGGGATGGCTGCCTCGGTTACTGGTGGTTTCGTCTATCGAGGCAATAAAGTGCCCGAACTGTACGGAAGTTATGTTTATGCTGATTTCGTGTTTGGCAAGATCTGGGTTCTGAAAGAACCATACTCGGGCAGCCCGGAAAATAGTGAACTGTTCGATACCGATTCACTCATTGTCACCTTTGCGCAGGACAACCAGGGCGAACTGTATTTTGTAGATTTTGGCCATAACGGCGCCATCTATCGGCTGGTTACGAGTTCGGAATAGAAAAAGGAAAAAGGAGTAATTACCCCTAAATGTTCGCTGAATGAAACAGGCCTCGGCGGAGGTATACTGACACAACATTCGGTATACCGGTCGTTAGGGTGTATGTATGAGGAGAGAGGGCGAACCTGCCTGGAATTGTTCCGATCGGTGGTTGAGGCAGAGCAGGTGCACCAGATTCGCTGTGCGGTACAGACGGGTACGCCCCTGGGCAATGATCGATTCCGGGAACAAATCGAAAACACACTTCGATGCCATGTAGGGCACCCGCGGCGCGGACGACCGCGATCAACCAGAAAATTTGGGTACTGAACCCTTTTCGGACCCCTTTTCGCGCAACCTGAGCGGTTTTCCGGATACGCGACTGAATCGCCTCGCCATCGTTTACCCCGGTGTGGCATCATCCCCGCCTCACCGAGGAGAAAAGTTTGATTTCCAACGAACGGACGCGCTGGTCCATCGTTTTTGCCGCCACGGCCGCGGGTATCGCCGCGGGTCTGCAGGTGGGCAAGGTGCCGCCGGCCATACCCGCGATACGCGAGAGTCTCGATATCGGTCTGGTGGCCGCCGGCTGGATCGCGTCGATCTTCAATCTCACCGGCGCGACGTTGGCCATAGCCAGTGGCTTGATCACCGATCACACCGGGGCGCGGCGGGTGGTCTCGGCCGGGCTGCTGTTGCTCGCGCTCGGCGCGTTCGCGGGCAGTTTTGCCGAAGGTGCGATCAGCCTTCTGCTGGCACGCACGCTGGCAGGCCTGGGATTGGTGACGATTGCCGTCGCCAGTCCACGCCTGATCGTTTCGGCGGCGCGGCCGCGCGATTACGGACTGGCGCTGGGCATCTGGAGTATCTACATGCCTTGCGGGATGGCGCTGGCCATGGTGCTCGCACCGCTGTTTCTCGATACCGTCGGTTGGCGGGGCTTCTGGTTGGCCAATGCGCTGCTGATGGTGGCCATCTGGGCCTGGTTCATGTGGGCGACGCGCTCGGTCTCGCCGCCCGTCGTCAGCGACGGTGCCAGGCAGCGCACCTGGCGCGACATTGCTCCGGTCATCAAGCTGCCGGGCCCGTGGATACTGGGTGCGATCTTCGGCTGCTACGCGCTGCAATTCTTTGCCATGCTGTCCTGGCTGCCGACGCTGCTGATCGAGACGCAAGGCATGGCGGTAGCCACCGCGTCGCTGCTGGGCGCACTCGCGGTCGCCGCCAACATGATTGGCAATCTGGGCGGTGCGTGGTTGATGCATCGACACGTTCCGCGCTGGACGCTGCAGTTGGTTGCGCTGGTGGTGATGGCACTGTGTGCAGCAGTGGTGTTTTCGGCGGGTACACCGCCAGGGTGGATCGTCCCGGCTGCGTTTCTCTTCTCCGCCGCGGGTGGCCTGCTGCCGGCGGCGACGCTGGCGTCGTCCGCGTTTCATGCGCCGCGCGCCGATCAGGTGGGCACCGTCAACGGCGTCATCGTGCAGGGCGCCAATCTGGGCAGCCTGTCGGGGCCTCCGCTGATGGCGCTGGCCGTGAGTCTGGCCGGAGGGTGGACCGGCACCTGGTGGTTGCTGGTGATTTCCGGTGCGCTGGGAATGGTGTTGATAGCGATCTTACGGCGCGTCGAACGCGGTCTCGGGATATAGCGAGGCTGGAACGCAAGGTGCGCGACAGTACTGGACGGATCTAACGCCAGCGCTTTTTGCGCCGATAGCGCTGATACCCTTTCACGGATTCTTCCGCAGCAATACCGAGGTAGAACTCCTGCACGTCGGGATCGTTGGCGATCTCATCGGCGCTGCCGTCGAGCACGAAACGCCCGTGCTCCATCACCAGGGCGCGGTCGGCCACCGATAACGCCATGCGCGCGTTCTGCTCCACCAGAAAAAGGGTTACCCCGGCTTGGTTGATGGTGCGCAGAATGGCGAAGATCTCCTGGACCAACAGCGGCGAAAGACCGAGCGAGGGTTCGTCGAGCATCAACAGCCTGGGTTTGCCCATCAGGGCGCGGGCGATGGCCAGCATCTGCTGCTCACCCCCGGACAGCGTCCCGGCCCACTGATCGCGCCGTTCCAGTAGACGCGGAAAGTAGCCGAACATGCGGTCGAGGTCCGTGGTGATCTCATCGCGGCGGGTGAAGGCGCCGGCCTGCAGATTCTCCAGCACCGTCAGTTCGTGAAACACCTCGCGTCCCTCGGGGACATAGGCGATGCCGCGCCGGGCGATCTCTTCGGTCTGGGCGCGGTGGATCGGCTCGCCGTCGAACAGGATGGTGCCCTTGTCCGGCTGATCGTCGAGCAGCCCCATGATGGTTTTCAACAGTGTGGTTTTCCCGGCTCCGTTGGCGCCGAGTACCGCGACGATGCCGCCTTCGTCGAGTTCCAGCGATGCCCCGCGCAGAGCCTGAATCAATCCGTAATAGGTGTCGACGTTGGCGAGAGTGAGGAATGCGCTCATGCCGTTGTTTCGCCGAGGTAGGCCTTGAGTACTTCGGGATGTGCACGCACCTCGGGGGGTGTGCCTTCGGCGATGCGCTCGCCGTAGTTGAGAGCGATCACCCGGTCCGCCAGGTCGCCGACGAACTGCATGTCGTGCTCGATCAGCAGCACCGCAATGCCGAACAGCTGGCTGATATCCTCGATCCAGATGCGCAGATCCTGTTTCTCTTCCAGATTCATGCCCGCCGCCGGTTCGTCGAGCAGCAGCACGCGCGGCTCCATCGCCAGCGCGCGGCCGAGTTCCACCACCTTCTGCACGCCGTAGGGCAGGTTGCCAACGCGTTCGCCGCGCACCGCCTGCAGGTCGAGAAAATCGATGATCTCCTCGACACGCTGACGATGCCGCCGCTCTTCCCGGGCGGCAGGCGTCGCTGCACCGAGCAGCGCCATCCCCGACAACACCCCGGTACGCATATGCAGATGACGACCCAGCAACAGGTTGTCGACCGTGGTCATGTGCTTGAACAGTTCGATGTTCTGGAAGGTGCGAGCGATGCCGAGCCCTGCCACCTTGTGGGGGCGTAGTCCCTGGATCTCGCGTCCGTCGAGAACGATGCGGCCCCGGTTTGGCTGATAAAGCCCGGAGATGCAGTTGAAGACCGTGGTTTTGCCCGCGCCGTTGGGGCCGATCAATGCGAGTATCTCGCCGGCGTCAAGGCCCAGACCGACGTTGTGCAGGGCCTTGACGCCACCGAACGAAATCCCCAACCCATCGATCTGCAACAGGGTGGACACTAGTTTCCGGCCTCCGCTGTTGTCCCATAAGCGGCGTATCGTAACCACGTGACCCGCAATGAGTGCGGTCGCCTGCTGACGGTGAGGTACGCGGACATGATTCAGGCCGGATTGAATGTCCCTTCTCCCTCAGGGAGAAGGACAGGAAGAGGGGGCGGATCAACCGGTTTCTTAAGCCGTTTGGATTCCCTCACCCCCACCCTCTCCCGGAGGGAGAGGGTGTTTATGGGACAGGACACCGTTTACTTCGGTTCGGTCCAGGGGGTCAGCTGGACCACCCCGACGCCGGTATCATCGGTCTTGGCCAAAAATACCGCCCGCTGTCCCTGGCGCTCGCCGGGGCCGAAGGAGATGTTGCCAAGTATACCTTTGAAGTCCTTGATCGACTCCATCGCGCTGACGAACTTCTCGCGCGTCAGGTCGCGACCGGCGCGGCGCAAGCCCTCGACCATCGGCTCGACAAAGCCGATTCCGGCCATGAAGAACACGCCCCAGCGCTCGCCCTGCTGGGCATACTTGGCAAACGCATCGCGGTATTTCTTCATCGCGGGAGTATCGGCATCCGGCAGTTCACTGAAGCTGGCGAAGATGATGTTTTTCCACAACCCGCCGGTGATGGTGTGCATCAGCGGAGCATCGGAGAGCGTCGAACTGGTTGCCCATTGCGGTGCGAACTGCAGTGCAGCCGCGGTCTTCAGGGTGATCACCGCGTGCGTCGGGTTGACCCACATCACCACCGCGTCGGCGCCGCTCTGCTTCAGCTTCAGTACATGCGACTTGAGATCACGGTCGGCCTGGTTGAGCGGCACTTCGATGGCCGGTTTGATGCCCAGTCTGGTCATCTCCTCAACGGCGCCGCGATGGCCGTTCTCGCCATACTCATCGCTGGCGTAGAGGATGGCGATGTTCTTCTTGCCTTCCTTTTGCACCAGATGGCGCACCAGCAGTTTGGCCTCGTCTGCATACAGCGGGTAGAGCGAGAAGAGATACTTTTGCGGTGGGGTGATCCAGTGCAGCGAGCCGGCGGCCGGGCCCACCCACGGAATGCCGCGCTCCATCAGGTAATCCTTGACCGCCAGGCCGGGTGAGGTACCGACGCCCGAGGCGAAGCCGAAGATGCCCGGCTCCTTCTCGACCAGCTCCTTCACGCCCGCCACGGTTTTGGCCGGATTATATTGGTCGTCGAACATGTGATAGACGATCTTGCGGCCATGGATGCCGCCTTCTTCGTTGATCATCTGAAACAGCATACCGGTACCGCGGGCCACCGAGCCCCAGGGCGCGGCGGGACCGGTCTGCGGCCCCCACTGACCGATGTGGATCTCGGTGTCGGTGACACCGGTCAGCTCCGCAGCGGTTGCCGGTCCTTGGGCCACGGCGAAAATACCCGCCGCAAACGCCGTAATTTGCCCTAATTTTTTCAACATTATCGACCTCCTCCAGAGATTGTTATCACACCTTTTTGACATAGTGGCGGGCCAGCAGGCCCGAGGGTTTGATGGCCAGCATCAAAAGAATAGCCGCGAATGGGACGATGGACTTGAAAGCCGTCGAGACGTAGAAACCGAACAGGTTCTCGACGATGCCGATAATCGCCCCGCCGAGCGCGGCGCCGGGCAGCGAGGTCATACCGCCGAGCACCGCGGCGGCAAAACCCTTCATCATCGGATCCCACATCATGTAGGGTTCGACGGTCGTCGCCGGACCGACCAGCAGCCCGGCGATGCCGCCCACCACCGCCGCCAGCGCCCAGGCAAACATCTCCACACGGCGCACACGGATACCCATCAGTCGCGCCACCGCCCGGTTCTGCTGCGTGGCGCGCATCGCCAGCCCGGCCTTGGAACGGTTGAGAAACAGAAACAGCGTGGCGATGGTCACGGTGGCGATGGCAATGGTGAGCAGTTCCAGGTAACTCATGATGACGTTGCCGGCGACGATGCCGTCGTAGGGGCTCAAGGGGATCGGCATGTTGCGCGGCTCCCCGCCCCATTTCCAGGAGGCGAAACCGAACACGATCATCTCGATGCCGAGGGTGATGATGATCAGGCCGAGCACGCTGGGTTCCTTGGCGCGGCGCAGAAACGCGAACTCGGCAAAGGCGCCGAGCCCGGCGGCGAAGGCCAGCGCCAGGAGTATGGCAGCGAGGAACGGCAGCCCGCTGCTGACCAGCAGGCTCAGGGCGACGAAGGTGGTCATCATCGCCATGTCGCCCTGGGCGAAATTCAGCACCTCGGTGGTGCGGTAGATGGTCACCATCGCCAGCGCTATCAACGCGTAGACCGCGCCCGCGGAGATGCCGCTGAACAGGACCTGGGGGAGCGAGCCGAAGGCGTCCATCTCAGTTCACAGCGGCCAGGTGCGCCAGTAGCGCTTGACGCGTATCCACAGGCCGTAGAGGCCGAGCGGCTCGAACAACATGATCATGACCAGAATGACGCCGTAGACGATGAACTGGATGTTGGCCATGCCGGTTTCCATGAAGTGGCGGCCCAGGAACTCGGCGATCTCCTGTCCGGCGAGGGGGATCTGTTCGAAATCGGCCATCTTCAGCCCCTTCAGCTTCAGGTTCAGCAGGCTGATGGTGACGGCGCCGAGAATGGCGCCGAGGATCGAGCCGACCCCGCCGATCACCACCATGGCAAGGAACAGGATCGAGAGCATCAGGTTGAAGGTGGTGGGATCGACCTGCCCCAGGTGGAACGCAAACAGCCCGCCACCGATGCCGGTGAAGAAGGCGCTGACCGCAAAGGCCAGGGTCTTGTAGTAGGTCAGATCGACGCCGGCGCAGGACGCTGCAACGTCCGAGTCGCGGATGGCGATAAAGGCGCGTCCGACGCGGGTGCGGATCAGATTGCGCACCGCCAGCAGCGACAGTCCCGTGGTCAGCATGATCAGAACGTAGAGATTCTGCTCGCTGCTGAAGTCGGGCAGGAAGCGAACGGTGAAGGGCGGCACCGCGGGCCCGGTGGCGCCGCCAAACACGCTCGCCTTGGCAAATACGGTTTCCACCGTGAGCCCGAATCCGAGCGTGACCACGGCCAAATAGGGGCCCTCGAGCCGCAGGGCTGGAAGCCCAAGCAGAAAGCCGAAGGCGGCGCCGATTAATCCGGCGCACGGTATTGCCACGAGTATCGGCAGGCCGGCGTTGGTCAGAAGAACCGTGGCGTAGGCGCCGATGGCGAAGAACCCGGCATGGCCGAGCGAGATCTGCCCCGTGTAGCCAACCAGCACGTTGAGCCCCAACGCCACGATGACATTGATGGCGACGTAGCCCATCACGTAGAGCTGATAGTTGTCGAGAAAGAAGGGGGCGATGACCAGGGCGAGGGCCACGGTACCGATCCACAGGCCTTTCGGCAGCGTGTCGAAGAGCCGCAGGTCTTCGTAGTAGGAGCGCTTCATGTCCATGACCGTCTCCATCGCTCTTCTCGGGGTTGTTGTTCTTAGCGACTTGGGTCGATGCTACTATCGCCCCATCTTGGCCACAAGTGGTCCACCAACAAACCAACGGGCGAGGGGATGGTAATGGACACAGACGGTGTAGGAGCGGTTTCAACCGCGAACGTCGAGGCCGAATCGGGCGGCAGATCGCGAATGAATTCGCTCCTACGGCCTCTCAACCGCGGCGGCACCGAAATTTCCACGGCGATTACGGCGCCGGGACTGTTGTTTGCGCATGCGGCTCGCCGCGGTGCGGCAACGGCGTTGCGATACAAGCATCTTGGCTTGTGGCGCGACGTCAGTTTCAGCGCGTATGCCGATGCGGTGCGCGCCGCCGGTCGGGGGCTGCTGGCCTTGGGTGTGAAAGCCGGCGAGCGGGTGTCGGTGATTGGCGAGAATCGCTGCGAGTGGTTGTACACCGATCTTGCGGTACAGGCGATAGGCGGCGCTTCGGTCGGCATCTACACCACCAATGCGGCCGCCGAATGCGCCTATATCCTCGCGCACTCGGAGAGCGTCGTCTTTATCGTCGAGAACGAAGAGCAGCTCGACAAAGCGTTGCAGGCCCGCAATGAACTGAGCGCGCTGAAATGGATTGTGGTGATGGACATGGAGGGGTTGAAGGATTTCTCCGATCCCATGGTGATCTCGTGGGCTGAGATGCTGGAGCGCGGTCGTGTCAGCGAAACCGCGGCGACGGAGTTCGATGCCCGGTTGGCCGCGCTCGATCCCGATGCGATGGCGACTCTGATCTACACCTCGGGCACCACCGGGCAACCCAAGGGCGCGATGCTCAGTCATCGCAATATTGTCTGGACCAGCCGCTGTCTGGCCGATCTGTTCGATGTCGATGACGACGAAGACGTCGTCTCGTTTCTGCCGTTGAGCCATATCGCCGAGCGCATGCTATCGACCTACATCGCGCTGGCGGCCGGCTATCGGGTCAATTTTGTCGAGAATGTCGATGCGGTGACGAAGAACATCGTCGAAGTCTCGCCCACCTTTTTCTTCTCGGTGCCGCGCATCTGGGAGAAGTACCAATCGCTGATCCTGATCAGGATGAAGGATGCGCAGTGGTTCAAGCGCCGCGCCTTGGGTGCTGCGCTGGCTATCGGTCGTGCCTACGCAATCGCGAAACTCGACGGTGAACGCCGTGTGCCGCTGGGATTGCAGCTCGGCTATGGACTGGCCAACCTGATGGTGCTGGCAAAACTGCGCGAACGTCTCGGCTTCGAACGGGTGCGGATCGCGGTGAGCGGTGCGGCAGCGATCTCGCCCGACGTGTTGCGTTTCTTTCACGCGGTGGGCGTGCCGCTGCGCCAGATCTACGGGCAGACGGAAGGGAGTGGCCCGACCACCTGCCATCAGGGTGAACTCATCGATCCCGACAGCGCCGGACCGCCGATTCCGGGCGTCGAGATCCGCATTGCCGAGGATGGCGAGATACTGCTGCGCGGTCCCAACGTCTTTCTCGGTTACTTCCGAAATCCCGAAGCGACCGCGGAGACGGTTCAGGATGGGTGGCTGCATTCCGGGGATGTCGGCGAGATCGATGTACGCGGATTTTTGCGCATCACCGATCGCAAGAAGGACCTGATCATCACCTCGGGCGGCAAGAACATCGCGCCGCAGTTGATCGAGAACCAGCTCAAAACCAGCCCCTACATCAACGATGCGATTCTGATCGGCGACGGGCGCAAATTCGTCACGGCGCTGATCGTTATCGACGAGGAGTACGTGATCAAGTTTGCGCAGGATAACAAGGTCCAGTACACGACCTACGCATCGCTCTCCGAGGCGCCGGCGGTGCGCGAGCTGATCCTGGAGGAGGTGCGCGGTGTCAATCGCAATCTGGCGCGCGTCGAGCAGATCAAGCGCTTCTATATACTGCCCAAGAAACTGCTGGAAGAAGACGGCGAGGTCACTCCGACATTGAAGGTCAAGCGTCGTTCCATCAATCAGCAGTTTGCGAATACCATTCAGGCGATGTATCGCGGCGAGGCGGGTGTCGCGGTCTGAGCGTGTGCAGCGTGCTTTGCCACAGCACTATCGGCGGCAGGAAGACAGATGGAAAAAAGCCGAAGCGGTAGTCGCTTCGGCTTTTTCTGCTGATTACCCCACGGCGCCTGTCACCATACCTCTGCAGGAACCTGCAAACGCTCCACGGGTTTGCCGCCGATGAGGTGTTCCTGAACGATCTCCGGCACATCCTTTGCCGCCACGCCGCCGTACATGATGCCGTCGGGGTAGACCACGACCACCGGGCCAACGCTGCACGCTCCCATGCATCCGGTCGTGGTGAGAGCGAAACGCCCAAGCAATCCACGCTCGTCGAGTTCGGCGAAGAACTGCTGAGCCAGTTCACCGCCGCCGCCGGCCCCGCAGGAGGGTTGTGGCACGTGCGGTGGTTTATTCTGCGTGCAGACAAAGATGTGACGTTCAGGTTTCGGCATGGCCTCTCCTTTGATGCGGGTTTCTGGAATCGTGCATTGTACGCACTTGATTGCGGGTTGGGTGCCTGGATTCGACCTCGGGCGCTGGATCAGGCGGCGGCGGTGGCTGCTGCGCCGCTGGCCAGACCGGCATACAGCGCGCGGAACTCCGCGGTCAGTTTATGGCGTTTGTCGAGATGCACCATCGGCAGCGCCCGCTGATGGGATTCGCGGATCTTCACCGAACTGGAGATGTAGGGTTCCAGGATGGGCAGACCTTCGCTGCGCAGTTCGTCCACCAGCGCCCGCGGCAGGCGCGCGCGCCTGGAACTGGTTGACCACGATGCCTTCGACGCGCAGCGCGCGGTTGTGGTCGGACTGAATCTCGCGCACCCCGTCGAGCAGGGTATAGAGCGCACGGCGCGAGAAGTCGTCGCAATCGAAAGGAATAAGGCAGCTGTCGGCGGCTATCAGGGCCGAGCGGGTGTAGAAGTTGAGCGCCGGCGGGGTATCGATGAAGATGGCGTCGAACTCACCGTTCAACTCTTCCAGAGCCTCGCGCAGCTTGAACATCTTGTAGCGCGATTCCAGTTTTCCCTGCAGCTCTTCCAGGGCCGGGGTGGCGGCGAGCAGATGGAGGCCGTCGAAAGGCGTGGGTGCGACGAACTCCATAGGTTTCTTCGGGTAGAAGCTGAAGCCCAGGGTTTCGTTGAAGAAATCCGCGATGCTGGATTCCAGATGCTCGGCCTGGGCGCCGAGCAGATAGTGAGTGGAGTTGGCCTGGGGGTCCAGGTCGATCACCAGGGTGCGTTGTCCCGCGCTGGCGCTGATCGCCGCCAGATTGCAGGTGATGGTCGATTTGCCGACACCACCCTTCTGATTGAACACCACGCGCCGCATGGTCATCTCCTTGTGCGCTGCAACAAACGGGCGTCAGTGTACTCTACTCGTACCGATTGCGCACCCGTTTCACCCGTTCAGGAAAGGTTCAGGCGCACGGGGGTAACGTGATACCCGACGCTAGCGAATGCGCGGATTTTGAAAGGAGAAAACAATGGCTCGCTTAGGTTATCTGTTTCTGGTCGCGGTACTCGGTTTCACGGTGATGGGACCTTCTTTGGCTGAAGCCGGCGAGCGGCAGGGTCTCAAGCAGTACTATTCCGGAGGGCATACGGGAAAGCCCACCAAGCACGCCCCGATACGTCAGTGGGACGATCGCAGGTACGGGCACCATCCGCGCCACTGGCGGTACCAGCAGCGCCATGTTCCGCGCCGTTGGGGGCACCGTCATCACGTGCACCGTCCTCCGGTGCGCCGTTACTACTATGCGCCGCCGGTGAGACATTACGGTCGCGATCATCGCGCTTCGAGTCCGTATGGCTACTACTCCAACGACGCTGGATCGATCGATTTCAATATCAACTATCGGCTGTTCTTCTAACGCATCGGTAAATTGGGATAAGCGGTCTCGGTCAGCGAGGGTAAGTCGCCAATAATCAGTGACTTACCCTCTTTGGCGCGAATCGGGATCGCATCTGCAGCAGCCGGCGATCCCTGTTTTTTGTCACCAATACCGCCATTTCGAGTCACAATAAGGTTAGAGATAGCGCCGCGGAGGACACCGAATCAATGACCATCGTCGATACCATTGCGCTCACCATGGGCGTGGCGTGGGCCAGCGGCATCAATCTCTATGCCGCACTGTTCATGCTGGGTTATCTGGGTACCACCGGCCAGATTGCATTGCCACCCGATCTGGCGATCCTCGCCGATCCGATGGTGATGGCGGCTGCCGGATTCATGTACTGCGTGGAGTTTTTCGCCGACAAGGTGCCCGGTGTCGATACCGGGTGGGATGCGATCCACAGCTTCATCCGCATCCCCGCCGGGGCCGTTCTGGCGGCCGGCGCGGTGGGGGAGATCGGCCCCGCCGCCCAGCTGGCGGCCGCGATCGGCGGCGGCGGTCTGGCGGCAACCACCAATTTCACCAAAGCCGGTACGCGCGTGCTGGTCAATACCTCACCCGAGCCGGTCAGCAACTGGACACTCTCGATCGGTGAAGATCTTGCGGTGATCGCCGGACTCTGGACCGCGCTGCACTACCCGTTGGCGTTCATCGCGCTGCTGATCGTGGCGGTGCTCGCCATGGCCTGGGCGCTGCCACGGTTGTGGCGGGCCATCAAGGCGGTGTTCCGTAAATTGGCGGGCTTCTTTGGCGGCGCTAAACCTGAGCCGGATCCGTCGCTGACGCCCGAGGCACGCGCCAGTCGCCGTACCGAACTGCTGCGCTCACTCTCTCCCGATAAGGGGGCTCCCGAGCGCTAGCGCCCTTTATCCCTTGTGTGAACAGGTGTTTGGCCCGCAGCCGCGGGCCGTTATTTGCAGATGCACCTGATACGTTGATCTCGCGTACAATCCTTCCCTTTCCGCTTCGCTCAGGTGGCTTCTCTCATGCGCACGGAGTTTGTCGTACTGATTACCCTGGCCGTTATCCTGTTTGCCGCGGTGCTTGCCAACTTTCTCATTCTCAGCTTCGCAAGCTGACCCGATCTGTCTTTGAGGGGATCGCCATGCCTCACTATCCTGCTTTCTTCGAACGACTTCCTACGCTCACGCTGCGCGATCCGCTGAGTGAGTTCCTCGCCGCAGCCGAGGGCGGCCTGATCGAATACTCGTATCTCGATGCGGTGAAGCTGGCCGGGCACTCGTGTCCGACCGTCGCGGGCGCCTGGTTGATGGCCGTCAAATCGCTGACCTATCTTTATGGCGCCGATCGGCCGGAACGGGGAGCCATCCGCGTGCGCCTTCCCGGTGCCGCCGACGAAGGCGTGACGGGGGTCATCGCCAACGTGCTGACACTCATCACGGGGGCTGCGGCCGAAGGTGGCTTCAAGGGTATAGCGGGGCGGTTCGCGCGCTGTGATCTGCTGAGTTTCGGTGAAGAGGTGGAGGGCGATGTCGCCTTTGAACGACTGGATACCGGTCAGCAGGTGGTGGCGATTTATGACGCCTCGATCGTGCCGCCGGATCCCGAGGCGCAGCAAATTGCCCCCGCCGTGATCAGTGGCCGTGCCGACACTGCGATGACGCAGACTTTCGGCCGACTCTGGCAACAGCGTGTGGAACGCATCTTGACAGAGTTCGCTGATGATCCACGCTTGATTCAATTGCAGCCGCTATGAGTTGAAGCAACCGCCAACCGGGAGCAGAGCAATGATCGTATTAGTGACAGGCGCCACCGCGGGGTTCGGCATGGAGATAGCGCGGCGCTTCGCGCAACAGGGTCACCAGGTGATCGCGTCCGGTCGCCGTGAAGAGCGACTGACTGAACTGCAGGCCGAGTTGGGCGAGCGCTGCCTGCCATTGGTGCTCGATGTCACCGATCGCAAAGCGGTGGAGCGCGCATTGACGGAACTGCCTGCGGAATTTTCCGCTATCGATGTGCTGGTCAACAATGCCGGTGGTGCACTGGGTTTGGAGCCGGCGCACAAGGCGCAGCTCGACGATTGGGACACCATGGTCGACACCAACATCAAAGGTCTTATGTACTGCACGCGCATGGTGTTGACCGGCATGTTCGAACGCAATCGCGGGCATATCGTCAACATCGGATCGGTGGCGGGAAAATTTCCCTATCCGGGTGGTAACGTCTATGGTGCCTGCAAGGCCTTCGTGCACCAGTTCAGTTTGAATCTGCGCACCGATCTGCTGGGTACGGCGGTGCGGGTCAGCAATATCGAACCCGGCTTGTGCGGCGGGACGGAGTTCTCGCAGGTGCGCTTCAAGGGCGACACTGCCAAGGCGGACTCGATCTATGCCGGGACCGAACCGCTCACTGCCGTCGATATCGCTGATACGGTGGAGTGGATCGTCAATCGGCCGCCGCACGTCAACATCAACGAGGTGCAGCTGATGCCGGTGTGTCAGGCGCCGGGGGCGATGGCGATTCATCGCCGGTCTTAGGCGATCGATTCCGTTTTCGCGGGTGGGTTTCTGCTCTGTTGCTCACTCGGTTTCGGTTTGGTGGAGTAACACATTGTGTCGTCGGGTAAGCGATAACCTGGCGACAGGCAGAGGTGAGCGATGAGTGCTCTCAGTGTTCTTGGGTTGGCCGGGGCTATGTTCTTGCTGGCAGTTACACCGGGTCCCGGCGTGTTTGCCACCGTGGCGCGGGCACTTGCCTCCGGATTCGGGCACGCGACGGTGGTGGTGTTGGGTATCGTCAGCGGTGACCTGCTCTTTTTATTGTTGGCGATCTTCGGTCTGGCGGCCCTGGCCGAGGTGCTTGGTGGTTTGTTTGCCGTAGTTAAATATGTGGGCGCCGGCTATCTGATCTGGCTGGGTCTGCGTTTGTGGATGACGACGCCCGAATCGACAGAGCTCAAGGGGGTGCGTGAGCTGTCATGGAAGGCCAATTTCTTCAGTGGTCTGGTGATCACCCTGGGCAACCCCAAGGTCATCCTCTTTTACCTGGGATTTTTACCTACCTTTCTCGATCTGACGCGACTCGAAGCGATGGACATAGTTGTGGTGGCTACGGTGGTTTCCGTGGTGCTCGGCGCTGTGTTGCTGGGCTATGCGTATGCGGCCGGTCGAGCGCGAAAGTTGTTCGCAAGTCCGCGCGCGAAACGGACACTGAACCGCAGTGCCGGCAGCGTCATGATTGTCACAGGAGCGGTTCTTGCCACCAGATAGTGTAGATCGGGTTAGCGCAGCGTAACCCGACGCTGGAGGGTAATTGTGGAAATTGTGTCGGCTTACGCTGCGCTAACCCGATCTACCGGTACCGAAGTTATTGCGATTGTGGAAACAGGGATTCGCCCCTGTTTTACGCTACTCTCAATCCTTTCACCCTTACTGCGCAGACAAACCGATGGTCGATGAAAAAACCGGGATTTTTCCCGAAATCCGCTGGTTCGAAGATTTTGCGGTCGGGCAGACGTACGTCTTCGGCGCCTGGCGCATGACGGTCGAGTCGATGCTCGACTTTGCACGAGTCTACGATCCGGAACCCTTCCATCTTGATGAGCAGGCCGCGCGCGCACTGGGTTGGGACGGCCTGATCGCCTCGGGTCTGCAGATCGCCTCGATCTGGCGCCGTCTCAGCAAGGATGCGTTTCCCAACTCCGAAACGGTGATTTCGCCGGGCTGGGACGACATCCGCTGGATGCTGCCGGCCTACGCCGGCGATGTACTTGCCTCGCACACCGAGATCACCGAGGTGCGCACGCTCTCCAGTCGGCCGGACGAAGGTCTGGTCAAGCTGCGCAACACACTGGTGCGCCAGGACGGCAAGCCGGTCGCCAAACTGACCTCCAACTGGTTTGTACGGCGGCGCGCGGAACGGGATTGAGTATCCCTTTTAGAACCTATCCCAAGATCCCGCGCGTGCTGTGTTGAGCCCCAGAGGTGCGCTGGGTAGGCCCGAAGGCGCAGCCAATAGCAACCGCTATTGGCAAGTCGAGAACACCGCCAGCGCACCTCTGGGGCCAACCCGAAGGGCCGGCCACTCGTGGCTCCAGCACGGTGTTGCGGCTCGCTCATTGGGAATGACCCAACCACGCTCGCCGCGCCTGGCGCTCGAACCACGAGCGACCGGCACAGCTCGCGGGGGATTTTGAGATAGGTTCTGATACACAGCCCGGCACGCTTGAACTGTGTACTATGCCGGTTGATTGAGATGAACATACCCGGTGTCACCTGGTCCCTGGCGCAGATGATGCGACCGAAAGGAATCGCTCAGCAATGCAATGCACATCGTCTTTCAGGTACCAGCTACGGCGCCTGCTGGCCGGCGGTTTGCTCGCGGTCAGCGTTGTCTCGGTGGTGCCAGCCCAGGAGCTGCCGGCTGCACCCAAAACAGAGAGCTCGACGGCCGACCGCGGCAAGTTCGAGGAGCTGCAGGGTGCGTTCCGCAGCGGTGAGGAGGTCACCGAGGCCTGTCTGAAATGCCACACCGAGGCAGCCAACAGGTTATGGCCACACGCCATTGGATCTGGGACTACACCAACCCAAGCACCGGCCAGCGTCTTGGCTATCCGCTCGTCAAGCTGGTCATCAATCCGCTCGTCTGGGTGAGCGGCTTGGCCCTTCTCTACTACCCGGCTTGGCGCGACGCCGCAAGCCTGCCGGTCCTTGGTACGGTAGCCATTTTGCACACTGTCGGCGCTTTCCTGATGCTGATCATCCTGGTGGCGCATGTCTATCTCGCCACTACCGGTCATACGCCGCTGGCCCATATCCGGGCGATGATCACGGGCTGGGAGGAAGCGGAGGAATAGGTGCGTTTGGTGACGAAAGGCCCTGTGTCATTACGTTTTATATTGGGGTATGTTGGGCAGATCAAGCGCCGTCCGGCGTCGATCTCCCCCAGCGCTTGCGGGTTGCCTGAGATTATCGCTGTGTAGTCCTCATAAGGAGAGTGTACTGATGGACAGATCGACGAACGCCACACAACACGCCATTGTGACAATCCTGTGGATGGCTGCGTTACTGGGAATGGCATCCGCTTCCTGGGCCCAGGATTTCAGCAAGGCCGAACGGCTGTATGATGATCATTGCGCTGTGTGTCATGGGGCAGACCGCGGCGGATACATTGGGCCGGCATTGAACAGCGATCAAACCACGCTCACTCAGCAGCAGGTCAGTGCCAAGATCCAGACCGGGGGCGCGGCGACCATGATGCCGCAACATCCCACGTTGTTCGGTAAATTATCAGTCAACGAAATGGATCTGCTGGCCTCTCTCATAACAGCGCGCCCGAAACGATCCCTGTCCTGGGGATTGAGCGATATACGAAATTCGCTTGAGGTGTTCGTTGCCGATGAATCAACCCTGCCCAACAAACCGACCTACCCGATAGAGAACGTTGACGACTTGATGGCCGTAATGGCACGCGGACACTTCGCCGCCGGCGACGGATCCAAAATCGTATTCTTTGACGGCAGAACCAACAAAAAGATTGGCGAAATACCCACCGGTTTTGCACCGCATCTCATGGACTTCCACCCAAAGCAGGAACGGTGGGCCTATGTTCGGGATGATATCGGCTATATCCACAAGATCGATCTGTACTCGTTGAAGATTGTGCGCAAGGTACGGGCCGGGTTGAATGGCACATCACTCGCAGTATCGCGTGACGGACGATATCTTGCTGCGGGTTCCTTTGTACCGAATACGGCGGTGATTCTGGATGCCGCGACCCTGGAGCCACTCAAGCTGATGGAACTGCGCGGCAATGACCTGGACGGCAAGATGGTCGAGGCCGACTCGGGCATGATCACCAGCACGCCTTATGCAGACATCTTCGTGGTAGCACTCGAACAGGCCGGCCAAGTGTGGATAGTGGATGTCGATAAGCCGGATATGCCCATCACAAAAATAACCGATGTGGGCCGGCATCTGCACGATGCATTCCTCTCTCCGGAGGGTCGTTTCGTGCTTATTGCCTCTTACGACGACAACATCATCGCCGTCATCGATCTGGCCGAAAATCGGGTTGTAAAAAGAATTCCGGCCGGCTGTCAACCGCACCTCGGTTCGGGGGCTGTTGTGAGGTCACAAGGCCGACTGCTGGGTATTGGCACCAACATTGGTTCACACCCTTGTGAGTCGTACGAAGTGACCGTTTTCGACATGGATACGTTCGAGGTCGTCAAGCGCATTCCCGTTCTGGGACCCACCGAATCACCCGCTGCGCATCCCAAGGCCCCCTACATTGTGGTCGATATCGTTGGCACAGGTCCGGCTGCGAACAAGATCCAGTTTATAGATAAGAACAGTCTCGATGTGGTGAGGACTCTGACTGTTGCGGGGACACTCGGTCGCTCACACTTTCCAGAGTACACCGCGCGCGGCGAATATATATACGTCAGCGCCGGGTATGGCGGTGATCGAACCGCCGGACGTGTTGGTGACCGGCTCATGATCTACGATGCAAAGACGCTGAAGAGAGTGAAGGCGGTATCAATGGAGGTGCCCGCAGGCGTGTTCTCACGTGTGCGCGCGCGCACAGTGGTGGTGGGGCTCCAGGGTACGGTGCATTAAAGAGCGGGTTGTCAATAGGCACAAGAGCCAAGGAACCTCTGATTAAGTCTGGTTAGAAGAGAGTGTTGATCAGAAGGCACAGCTCGCGGGGAATTTTGAGATAGGTTCTAGGCATCTGCCCTTTTGGCAAGCCCTCGCAATGCAAGCGTGACGCCTAAAATCATGAGCGGCAACGGCTCTTTTGACAGGGCAGTTCGTGGCAATAAATACCTTGCGAAAATAGAGCGCTAAACCATCAATAACGTGATGGACGGCGTATTGAGCGCTTGATTGCTGTGAAATCCTCTGACCAGCACGATGTAGTCGCCCGCTGCGGCGATACCGGATTGCTGTGCAACGCGGCGTGCCAGTTGATTGGGATGGGCGTGCCCTGCGTCCTCGGCGAGTATCGGCAACGTACCCCACTGGAGGTTCAGTCGGTGGTATGTCCTGGGGTCGGCGGAGATGGCCAACAGCGGCGCAGAGGGGCGCGCCGAGCTGATGGTGACCGCTGACATGCCGGTGTTGGACAGACTCAGTATCGCTTTGGCGTCGATCTGTTTGGCCAGGTTGGCGGTGGCATGCGCGACCGCGTGACCGAAGGGCACAGGCCCCTCGATCCGACCGAGATCGCGTTCCAGGTCGGCAAAGTTGTTTTCCTCGAAGAGATAGGCTTCGGTCTGGTGGATGATGCGCGACATCATCTGCACGGTTTGCACCGGGAACGAACCGGAGGCGGTTTCGCCCGAGAGCATCACCGCATCGACGCCGGCGATTACCGCCTGTGAGATGTCGGACACCTCGGCGCGCGAAGGCCGCGTATTCGCCATCATCGACTCGAGCATCTGAGTGGCCACGATGACCGGTCGGTTGAGGTTGCGCGCCATGTCGATCAACTTGCGTTGCGCGATGGGTACCTGTTCCGGTTTCAGCTCCACACCCAGGTCGCCCCGCGCCACCATGACGGCGTCGGAGACGCCGATGATCGCGGCGGCGTTTTCCAGGGCTTCGGGTTTTTCGAATTTGGCGATGATGCCTGCAGGATGATCGGTCTGTTCGATCAGTCGTCGCAGATCGGTAACGTCGGCGGCACGGCGCACGAAGGAGAGGGCCAGGAAGTCCACGCCCATCGCCAGTGCGAAGCGCGCATCGGCTTTGTCCTTGTCGGTCAGCGAAGGCGCCGAAATCGAGACGCCGGGGAGGTTGATACCCTTCTTGTCCTTGAGCACGCCACCGTGAACAACGCGGCATTGGATCTCGGTGCCCACAATTGATTCAACCTCGATCTCCAGCTTGCCGTCATCCAGCAGAATGCGGTTGCCTGGCTTTACATCGTCCGCCAGCGCTTCGTACTGCGAGGGGATGAGGCCGGGTGATCCGGTTGTGTCGCGGGTGGTTACGACCACGCTGTCGCCGGTTTTCAGATCGATCTGTTTTTCTTTGAACAATCCGGTGCGGATCTTGGGGCCGCAGAGATCGGCGAAGATTGCCACCGGCAGCGCCAGCCGCTGGGCGGTAGCGCGGACGCGCTCGTAGAGTTCGCGATGACCGGCCTGACTGCCATGCGACATGTTGAGCCGGAAGACATTGACGCCGGCGGAGATGAGTTGCGCAATGGTCGCTTCGTCCGCGCAGGACGGACCCAGCGTGGCGACGATTTTTGTGCGGCGGTATTTCAGGAGATCGAGCTGCGTTTTGATGACCATAGGCGACTCTGGTGTGGGCTTGCGTCTGGTATCGATGCCGCCGGGGCGAGTAAGCCGTGACGCGGCTTCCGGGTCAGCCATTTGATAACACAGAAAAGTGAGGTAGGGTTAATCCACTCGATACTGGAACCTGTTTCAAAACCCCCCGCGTGGGTTTCTGAGACAGGTTCTAACAACAAGGACGCTGTCGCAATGAAACCGCATAACGCTCTAATCCTGATTGTACTTCTGTGTGGCAGCACACCGGCAATCGCCAAGGATCTTCCCGGCAGTACCGACCATCCTCTGGTTACCCGGTTTCCCGATTCAGAGATCACCTGGTACGAAATCCAGAATTTCGAACCCTATCGCATAGCGCTGGGGCCGGTGACCGGCTACCGGAAGATCGATGAGTGGCAGGAGGTCAAAGGACGGGTGACCCGGATTCACTATGCGCTGAAGGGTGAGCGTGGTTTCTTCGAGATCTACTCCAACTATCTGGAGGGATTGGAGCGCGGCGGATTCCAGGTGCTGGCCAAGGGCTTCAACAAGAACAGCAGTAATCGCGGCACGATAGGCGAACGCGGATTTCTCAATGTTCACTACCTGGCCAATCCGACGCCTCCCGGCGCGAGTCTGTTCGGACAAGGATCATCCTCCCAGGGTGGCAGTGGCTATGTGGCGGCACGCCTGAACCGGCCCGAGGGTAGCGCCTACGTCATCGTCGGCGTCGAGCAGCACAGCGCGGATACGGTAGCGACGATGGTGGATATCATCGAAGTAAAAGCGGTGGAGCAGGGGCTGGTAACCGTGGATGCCGAAGCGATGGGTGCGGACATCGACCGCTACGGCAAAGTGGCACTGTACGGACTCTACTTCGATCACAACAAGGCAACGCTCACGCCGGACTCGCAGCCCGCACTGCAAGAGATCGCTGCGCTGCTTGCCGCACGTCCGGCGCTCAAGGTCTACGTCGTGGGGCACACCGACCTGTCAGGGGCGCTGGACTATAACCTGCGTCTGTCGGTGGAGCGCGCAACGGCGGTAATAGAAGCTCTGGTAAAGGATCACGCCATCGCCCGCGAACGTCTCGCTGCCCACGGTGTCGGGCCATTGGTGCCGGTATCGACCAATCAGGTGGATAACGGGCGCGCCAGGAACCGGCGCGTGGAGCTGGTGGAGCGGTAGCGCCCCCGTTTCAACGGCTAGTGACCGGTGAACTCGATTGCCCCTTCGGGCAGCAGATAGAGCACCAGCGCGCGTCCTTCGGTAACCGTGGGGCGGTGCGCGGAGTCGGGTTGGTAGACCTTCCAACCGGCGCCACGTCCGTCGAACCTGGCATCGGCATCGACCGGCATCACCATGCAGATCTCGCCATTGGGGTGGCGGTGATGCGGGCCGATGATGTCGGTGAGATCGACCACATCGACACTCAGAGCGCGGCTGGCGGGAGTGGCCTCGATGATGCGACCAAAGCGGCGTTTGCCTTCACCATTAGCGCACATCCATCCCGCGGCAATGGCGGCGTGACACGCCTTCTGAATCACTTTGAAGGGTTCTTCGTTGGCCGGGAAACGCTGGTTCAGTTCCGTCTCCAGCTGTTTGTCGACCGGTTTGCCGGCAATCGCTTCGATGACGGGGGTGATCAGGGTCTGAAACTGTTTGGGTTGCATAGCGCATGCCCCTTCTCTTTTTTGGCAATTATAACGGGGACTACGCGGATATCGCCGCAGGTTGATGCCGCGATAGCTGCGTGTTGATCAACTCGCCGAGCCGGACCAAACCGTCGACGCGCTCCTGCGACCAGGGCATCGAATAGTTGATGCGCATGAAGTTGCGATATTTGCCGGCGGCGGAGAATAGCGGACCGGGCGCGGTGCTGATGCCGATCTCCATCGCTTCGGAAAAAAGCTGCAGCGAATCGAACTGTTTGGGCAGTTCCAGCCACGCCAGATAGCCGCCCTGCGGGTGGGTCATGCGTGTTTCCTCCGGGAAATACCGCGTCACGAACTGCAGCAGCTGATCGCGGCGTTCGCGGTAGGTGGCGCGTACGGTACGCAGGTGTCGGTCAAAACCGCCGGTCTCCAGAAACTCGGCGGCTACCATCTGCGGCAGTGTGGCGGTGGCCATGCTGGCGACGATTTTGAGATGCTCCACTGTCTTGAAGTAGCGCCCGGGAATGATCCAACCGATACGCAGGCCGGGCTCCAGCGTTTTGGAGACCGACGAACAGTAGAGCACCTTTCCCTCGCTATCCCACGCCTTGATCGCCTTGGCGCGGCGCTCCGCGTAACAGAGTTCGCCGTTGATATCGTCCTCGATCAGAGGCACCTCATGCTGGTTGAGCAGATCGAGCAACGCCACCTTGTTCTCATCGGGCATCTGGTAGCCGAGCGGATTGCTGAACTGCGGTGTCAGCACCAACGCCTTGATCGGCCATTGATCGAGCGCCAGCGCCAGCGCATCGAGGCTGATGCCGGTGCGAGCGTCGGTCGGGATTTCCAGCGCCCGCATCTCCAGCGACTCGATCAACTGCAGCATGCCGTAGTACCCGGGCGATTCGACGGCGATGGTGTCGCCCGCTTTGGCGACGGCCCGGATGGCGATCATCAATGCCTCCTGACAACCGGTGGTGACGACGATACCGTCGGGGGGGACGCTCATCCCGGCATCCACCGAGCGGCGTGCGATCTGCAAACGCAGTTCCGGGTTGCCGGGCGGGATCTCGTAACGGCCGATGCGATGCGGCTGGGCACGGGCGATGCGGGTGAAGAGCCGGTTCATCTGGCGCACGGCCGGAAAATCGATGCACGGCAGGGCGGTGCCGAACTGTGCTGCGCCGGGGCGATTACCGGCGTGGAGCATCTCCATGGCCAGCTCGTTGATGCTCACCTCGGTGGGGCGTGCGGGCGGTTTGGAGATGGCGGGGGGCGAGGGTAGCCCGCGCGGGACACGCCTCACGTAGTAACCGGATTGGGGAATCGCCTCGACCAAACCCATGTCCTCGAGCCGGGCATACGCCTGCAGTACGGTCGAAATGCTGATGTTGAGCTGGCCGCTGAGCTTGCGCACCGAGGGCAGTTTGCTGCCCGGTCCATAGACGCCGTTGTCGATGTACTCCTTCAGCTGCTGGGTAACCTGTTCGTAGAGCGTCATGGCGTTCTTTCGCTGCGGCCATCACAGATGGGCCCCGGAGGCTGCATAACAGTTGTGCGCCGCAATAACTGTTATGCAGTTAATTAATCTATTTTGAATCTGTACTGGTTGCAGTATAGACGGCACACTACCCCTCAGCAATCCAGAGTGTGAGTAAGGACCAGACCATGACCAGCGCAACCCTGCAGCGTACCCCTCTTGACCTCTACCGCCGTCCGGGGCGCAATCCCCGTACGCTGACCGAGCGGCTTTTCAATCTCTGGCGAACCCTGGAAATCTGGCAGGCGCGTGCCCGGCAGCGGCGTGACCTGCTCGATCTCGACGACCGGCTGTTGCGGGATATCGGTATCAACCGTGCCGACGCGGAACGCGAAGCGCGCAAGCCTTTCTGGGTAGAGTAGTCGGGGGGGGCTGCGGCAGCGTGGCACTGCTACCGCGCCAGACGCCTGGTTCCTCCCGGCGTGCAGCGGTGCGTTTGAATTCCACCTGATTTGCCGACACACTCCTATCCGCCCACGTCGGGCAATCAGTGGATGAGGTGTGCCGGTGACCGATTATCCTTTCATTCCCCTTGAAGCCTATTGCAGCTACCCGCCCGGGGAGATGCTGGAGCGAGCCGAGCAATTCTATCGTGCGGTGAAACGCCGTCGCAGCGTGCGGGATTTTTCCGACCGTCCCGTCGATCGCAGGGTGATTGAACAGTGCCTGCTGGCGGCCGGTACGGCACCCAGCGGCGCCAACATGCAGCCGTGGACCTTTGTCGTCGTCTCCGATCCCGCCGTGAAACGCAGGATTCGCCACGCCGCCGAGGAGGAGGAGCGCAAATTCTATGCGGGTGCGGCGTCCGAGGAGTGGCTGGAGGCGCTGGCTCCGCTGGGGACCGATGCAGACAAACCGTTTCTGGATCAGGCTCCGTACCTGATCGTGATCTTTCGTCAGAAGTGGGGCGTGGACGGCGACGGGAACAAGATCAAGCACTACTACGTGCACGATTCGGTCGGTATCGCCACCGGAATTCTGATCACCGCGCTGCACAATGCGGGGTTGGCCACGCTCACCCACACCCCCAGTCCCATGAACTTTCTTGGCGAGGTATTGGAGCGCCCCGGCAATGAGAGCGCGACCATGATCGTGGTGGTGGGTTACCCGCAGCAAGGAACAAGGGTGCCCAAGATCAGTAAAAAGTCACTCGACGAGATCGCGGTCTTTGTCTAGGCGTTAGCGGCTTGCGTTTGGAATCGGGTGAAACGGTGCCGATGGCGTGAAAGACAGGGCTGCGTGTGGCGGCTGTCAGCGGGTGCTCAAATACGATGTGAGGCGGCGCGCAAGCTCCGGGTGCCTGCCCACGCTGGCGAGATCCGCGGCTGACTGACCGGCATGGTTGGTGAGTCGTGGGTCGGCGCCCACCTCCAGAAGCTGTTCGATGACACTGGCGTGGCCTCCGCGCGCGGCCCACATCAGAGGCGTGTTTCCTTTCCGATCGGCGTCATCGATCTCGGCGCCGCCGGCCAGCAGATGGCGAACAATTCCCGGGCGTCCGTCTTTTGCCGCCCAGATCAACGCCGTCCAACCCAGGTTGTCGTCGGCGAAATCGAGCCGGGCTCCGCGTTCGATCAGCAGCGCCACCACCGGCGCGTGACCGTTGACCACCGCCACCATCAATGACGAGTAACCGGCTTTGTCACGGTGGTCGATGAAGGCGCGCACATCGAGCAGTTGCCGGGCGATGTCGAGGTGCCCGCCGGCGGCCGCTTTCATCAGCGCGGTCCAGCGGCAGTTGTCGCGTGATTCGACGATGGCGCCCCTGCGCAGCAAGGCAACCACTGTCTCCCTGTCGCCTTGCTCCGCTGCCGCGATAAGGGGTGTGCGACCCAGCTGATCGCACGCCTCGAGTCCATCGTGGGCCAGGCGTGGAAGCCCGAACAGAGCGAGCAGGATCGCGCCGGCCAGCGCAATGGAAACGAGAAACGGGTAGCGATAGACAAAATCTTTCAACAGCATGCGGTTGCGGCGGGTAGCCGATCAGTCGGGGGTCTCGCGCAATGTTACTTCAAAACAGGTGCCGCCACCCTCGCGATCCCGGCATACGACATCGCCGCCATGACGGTGGGCGATCTGGCGTACCAGCGCCAGTCCCAGACCCACCCCTTTATCGATGCCTTCGCGCATCCCCGGGCGTCGGTAGAAGGGTTGGAAGATACGCTCGTGCTCATCGGCGGGGATGCCGGGGCCGCGGTCGAGAACGCGGATCACCGCGCCGTCCGCCCGCGCCGTTACCTCGACGTCGATGGGTGAACCGTTGCCATAACGCCGTGCGTTCTCCAGAAGATTCCGTAGCAGCCGTCGCAACAGACGTGGATCGCCGTTGACCACGGTCGAGTCGCCGCTCACCTCGGCATCGACGCGCGCCGCCTCTTCCACCGCCAGCGCCAGCAGATCCACATCATCGCGCATCTGCAGCTCGTCGACACGATCGAGCCGACTCGCCATTAGCAGCTCTTCGATCAGGTCATCGAGATCCGCGATGTCCCGGGCGACGCGTTCGCGCAGTTCTTCGCGATCGTCGCCGGCCAGCAATTCGACCGCCATGCGGATGCGCGTCAACGGCGAGCGCAACTCGTGCGATGCGCTGGCCAGCATCTCTTTCTGCGCCATCATCAGCCGTTGGATGCGTTCGGTCGCCCGGTTGAAGCTGCGCGCCAGCGCGGCGATCTCATCTTTGCCCTCGACCTCGACACGAGCGGCGAGATCGCCGTTGCCGATGTGATCGACGTGGCTCTGCAGGCGCTCCAGCCTGCCGGTGAGTCGCCGCGTCATCGGGTAGGCGCCGATGCCGATGGCAGTCAGTAGCAGCACGATGATGGCGATAAAACCGATGGCGCGATTGCCCGGTCCCGGGCGCTCGGGGCGCACGATGGCCCAGCGCTGGTCGGGTAGTGCGATGGCAAAGACCGGACCACGGCCGGGGGCCTTCATCCATCCGCTATGACGTCGGCCGGGAGGCGGCGCGGGCAGCGGCCTGCCCACCGAACCGATCATGCGCCCGTCGGGCGTGCGCAGCGTGATGTTGGCCTTGAAGCGCTTACCCAATCGATCGAGCACCGCCTGCACGTCTTCCGCCGGTGCCCGTGGCGGTGGCAACACTTCGCCAAGCACACCGCCGATCCCCTCCAGCAGGTGCGTAGCGTCGCGTTCATCATGGGTGCTCCACCAGGCGATCGCGGCCAGTACCGCGAACACGACGAGGATGCCGAGAAAGGTGAGATAGATGTGCAGATAGAGTCGGCGCATTTGTACTATCAGTGCAGGAGCGGCTGCGGCCGCGATAGGGCATGGCGCATCGATAACAGTATGTCGCGGCTTCCGCCGCTCCTACAGGTGCTATTCATCCTGTTTCTTTGCAAACAGATAACCGGTGCCGCGAACGGTGAGTATGCGGCGCGGGTGTTTGGGGTCGTCTTCGATGGCTGCACGGATGCGCGAGATATGCACATCGATACTGCGATCGAAGGCCTCCAGCTCCTGTCCACGCAGATGATCCATCAGCTGATCGCGCGAAAGGACACGGCCCGCATTTTCGGCGAGCGTTGCGAGCAGATCGAACTGATACCCGGTCAACGGTTGCTCCTCGCCATCGAGCCGCACCGCATGCGCATCGCGGTCGATGGTCAATCGCCCGAAGCGCAACAGCGGCTGCGTCGGCGCATCGGTTGCCGCGCGACGGCGCAGAATTGCGCGCAGCCGCGCCAGCAGTTCGCGCGGGTTGAAGGGTTTCGGCAGGTAGTCATCGGCGCCGATCTCCAGGCCGACGATGCGATCCTCGGCATCACCGCGCGCGGTGAGCATCAGGATGGGGACGTCGGAGTGCGCTCGAATACGGCGGCATGCCTCAAAACCATCGAAATCGGGCAGCATGATATCGAGGATGACAGCATCGTAATCGTTGTGCGCCACGGCCTCGACACCGGCGCCGGCGGTGGCGCGGTGTGTGACTTGCAATGCCGATTGCGCGAGATACTCGCGCACCATGGCGGCGAGCTGTTCGTCATCCTCGATCATCAATACCTGTAGCGCCATGGTTTGGGGAATCTCTTGCGTTGCTCCAGCTACCCGGAGCGCTGCCCAAACCACATACGGGCCAGCAGATTGTCCTTGCGCACGAACTGGTGGTAGAGCGCGGCCAGCGCGTGCAGCGCCACGATCGCCAGCAGCAACTTCGCGATGATGCCGTGTGCGACACGCGGGGTATAGATCGCAAAGCTGTCCGGCAACGGCGCGCCGGAACCGCCGAAGACGATATCGGGAAGACCCGCCTGTACCGAGGTGGCGATGCCGCTGGCAGCCATCAGGATGACCAGAAGGTAGAGTGCGTAGTGGTTAAGCACGGCGATCTTGTCCAAGAGCGGATTGCCGGTGGAAGCAGGTTGCGGTTTCTGCGTGAAGCTGCGCACTGCGAAGCGAATCACCATGAGAGTGAGGATAAGGAGACCCGCGACCATGTGGCCGCCCAGCGCGAAGAGCTTGTCAGGAGAATCATTGGGGAGCGCCGTCAGTACGAACGTCCCCATCCCGAGGGAGAAGATGACCAGGAAGGCCAACAGCCAATGCAGTACGACGAGGGTTGGATGATAACGCGACGGCGACATGTAGATTCCTCCGAATTGAGAAACAGCGAACAGGGTCACCAACTTATACGAAACCGGGGCGGGTTTGGTACCCGCCCCAGCATATGTCGACGATTAATCCGAGTTGCGATCGGCGACTACCGACGATGGCGCCCCGGTCCAAAACCGCGCTGACCGATCACCTCGCCCAGTTTGGCGCGCTGTTCGGGTGTCAGCACCTCGGCGGCATCGGCGAAGGCTTGTGTCATGCGCTCCGATCTCTGCGCCATCTCCTGTATCCGCTCGCTGCGCAGCGCCTGCAACTTGGCACGATCGATCTCCGGCTGGCTCAGGATCTCGATAAAGGCTTGGCGGTCTTGCTGGCGCTGACCACGTTTGTCGCCCATGTCGGCGAAGGCCTTGCCGAGAATCTCCTTCACCTGTTGGCGCTGTTCGGGCGTTGCATCGAGTTCGTAGAGCAGACGATCTGCCTTGCGTTCGGCAAACCCACGCGCCTTCTCCGGGTCGAAGCCGCCACCGCGCTGCTTGTCACCGCCCCAGTGCATGCGCTCGTAACCACCGCCATCGCGACACCAGCCGTCGGGACCGCCTTTGGCAATGGCCGTCACTGTGGTGACGCCGAGAATGCCGGCGAGTCCGGCCAGGGTATAGCCCAACCAACGACGGCGCGCAGGTTTTTTCGGCGATACGGGGGTGTTGCGAGTGTCATTGTCGTGGGTATTCTGTTCGTTCATGGTGCATCTCCTATGTGTCTTGCCATGGTTTGTTTCAACCTCGGGGTCCACCATAAAAGGGTGTGGTTTCTCTTGTTTGTCGCGGATGTAAAGATCTGTAAAGTCGTGGCTGATAGCTTGCCTTACCGTTTGGGTGTCCGTTGCCGCATCGGCGCAAATCCACGAGTAACTCACGGTGGGCGCCTTACTGCGCTGCCGTTGCAGGCGAGAGACTCTTTCGGCGGCCACTGCCGGGAATCAGAGTGGTGGGGATGCAACGGCGCATTGCATTGATCGGGTGTCGAAAAGTCTTACAGTCACCAAAAGACGCCCGGATCGTTTTGGGGCATATTTGGTTTCAACCGCTTGGTTGATGGCCAGGGTGGCGAGCATAAAAAAATAGATTGTAAGAACAATGCCTTAAATGGTTTTCCAGCGGAGGACGATTGTAAAGATCGCCGGCTGGTGGGGAGGCGTGAGGTGCAGAGGAGGGTTTTTCTGGTAGATGGCCGGCGAAACGAGGTGAAAAAGCCGCATTAATGTGTCGGGATATCTTACATTTTCTGCCATGGCAGGCTGAGCTTCGATCGATACCTGCGGGAAAACATCAAGTAAAACAGAGTGTTGCATATATTGGTACATTTAATGCTCTGATAAGTTAGCGTAAAAGTTTTGGAGACTGTGTGATGAATATCGGGAAGGCGCTGTTTGCAGTTGTCGCGACGACACTGCTGCTGTTCGGGACTCCGGCACGCGCCTTGGTGCTGAATCCCGGCGATATGATACCGGGGCACAGTTTCGGGCCTCGTAATTGTGAGCCCGGGTGTATCTACGATGCGTTTGGGCTTGCCTCCGATCCGTCTCTCGCGCTGCTTTACAAAGCTGAGTGGGGTTTCGATCGAGAGCTGGAAATTCCGCTGGTGCGAGAAGAGGGCAGTTTTGCAGGTTGGTATAGCACCACGTTTTCCAACACGGCGCGTGATCCCTCAAACGCACTGATTGAGCAGGAAGGTGCAGGCAATATCAATTGCCCGGAATGCTACCTGGCGGTCAAGGATGGTAACGCAAGCCCCGGTTATTACTTCTATAACCTTGCATCGTGGGACGGTATGGAGGATATTCGCCTGGAGAATTTCTGGCCGAATCAGGGTGCGATCTCCCATGTCTCGATCTGGGGCCGCAATGCGACTTCCGTGTCTGAGCCCACGCCCCTGACTCTGATGGGCATCAGCCTGCTGGTTATGGGAATAGTGATGAAGGGGCGTCGTCGAGTTTGAGGGTCGGCCGCACGCCAATAAATTACAGACGGGGCCTAATGGCCCCGTTCTTTTTTCTGCAAGCTCAGCTTCGCCGTGTCAGAAATACACTTCCAGCTAAGCGGGGATCCACAAATCGGGAACGACGCGATTGCTTCCTTGGCTTCGTAAACGGCGCATCCCTGCGCCACTCCTCCCGCTTTCGCGGGAAAGACGATGTTGGTTGCAGAGCCTATACAACCCGCTATATAAGAATCTCCGAAAATTCCCTTATGGAATAGATGGTCGTAATAGGCGAATAGAGAGATTTGTTTGGCTATCCGCGGGGCGACCTACCAGACTGTTGCAAATCGTTCTCATCTTTCCTGCGACCCATGACCCACACAGCGAGCCCTCACCGCGAGGTCAAGAACACCACCTGTTACATGTGCGCCTGTCGGTGCGGCATCCGCGTAACGCTAGAAGCGGGCGAGGTGCGCTACATCGAGGGCAACCCGGACCATCCGCTCAACAAGGGGGTGCTCTGCGCCAAGGGGGCTTCGGGGATCATGAAGCAGAAATCCCCCGCGCGGCTGACCAAACCGCTGCGCCGCAAGGTGGGTGCCAGGCGCGGTGAGGGGCAGTTCGAGGCGATCTCCTGGTACGAGGCGTTCCAGATGCTCGAAGAGCGGCTCGGCAAACTGCGCCAGGCCGATCCGAAGAAGTTCGCGCTCTTCACCGGGCGCGACCAGATGCAGGCGCTGACCGGGCTCTTCGCCAAGCAGTTCGGGACTCCGAACTATGCGGCCCACGGCGGCTTCTGCTCGGTGAACATGGCGGCCGGGATGATCTACACCATCGGCGGCTCGTTCTGGGAGTTCGGCGGGCCGGATCTGGAGCGCGCCAAGCTGTTCGTGATGCTCGGCACCGCCGAGGATCACCACTCCAATCCGATGAAGATCGCCATCAGCCAGTTCAAACGGGCCGGTGGGCGCTTCATCTCCATCAATCCGGTGCGCACCGGCTACTCGGCCATCGCCGACGAGTGGGTGCCGATCAAGCCCGGCACCGACGGCGCGCTGCTGCTGGCACTCAATCACGAACTGATCCGCCAGGGGCTCTTCGACCGCGAGTTCCTGGTGCAATACACCAATGCCGCCGAACTGGTGAACCTGGATGAGGCCAGCAGCGAGTTCGGCATGTTCGTGCGCTACGAGGTGCCGCCCGACGAGGGGTGCTTCGATCCGCAGAACAAGCTGTGGTGGGACCGCAACCTCAACGTTGCCCGCGCCGCGCGTGAGAAGGGTGTCGATCCGCGCCTGCTGGGCGAGTTCAGCCTCAAGGACGGTACGCCGGTCAAACCGGCCTTTCAGTTGCTTCAGGAGCGCCTCGCCGACTACACGCCAGAGTGGGCAGCGCGCATCACCGGCATTCCGGCGCAGACCATTCGCCGCCTGGCGCAGGAGATGGGTGTCACCGCGCGCGATCAGAAGATCGAGCTGCCCATCGCCTGGACCGACTGCTGGGACAACGAGCACGAGACCGTCACCGGCAATCCGGTGGCCTTTCACGCCATGCGCGGACTGGCGGCGCACTCCAACGGTTTTCACACCATCCGCGCGCTGGCGATCCTGATGAGTCTGCTGGGCACCATCGACCGGCCCGGCGGATTTCGGCACCGGGCGCCGTTTCCGCGTCCCATACCGCCCTGTGCGAAACCGCCCAACACGCCCGAGGCGGTGATCCCCGGTCAGCCGCTGGATGGCATGCCACTGGGCTGGCCCGCCGACCCCGATGATCTCGCCGTCGACTACGACGGCAATCCGCTGCGCATCGACAAGGCCTTCTCGTGGGAGTATCCGCTGGCGGTGCACGGTCTGATGCACAACGCCATCACCAACGCCTGGCGCGGCGATCCCTATCCCATCGACACGCTGCTGCTGTTCATGGCCAACATGGCGTGGAACTCATCGATGAACACTCAGGAGGCGCGGCGCATGCTCGCCGACACCGACGAGAACGGCGAGTACAAGATCCCGTTTCTGGTGGTGTGCGATGCCTTCCATTCCGAGACCGTGGCCTTCGCCGATCTGGTGCTGCCCGACACGACCTATCTCGAACGCCACGACGTGATGTCGATGCTCGACCGGCCCATCTCCGAATTCGACGGTCCGGTCGATTCGGTGCGCATCCCGGTGGTGCCGCCTACCGGCGAGTGCAAACCGTTTCAGGAGGTGCTCATCGAACTCGGCACGCGGCTCAAGCTGCCCGCTTTCGTCACCAAAGAGGGCAAGCGCAAGTTCCGCGACTATCCCGATTTCATCACCAACTTCGAAACCGAACCCGGTTCCGGGATCGGCTTTCTTGCCGGTTGGCGCGGCAAGGGCGGGGAGAAGTTCATGCGCGGCGAACCCAATCCGCGCCAGTGGGAAATGTACGAAAAGAACAACTGCCACTTCCACTATGAATTGCTGCGCAGCTACCAGTACATGCGCAACTGGAACAAGGGCTATCTGCAGTGGGCGCGCCATCATGCGCTGATCCGCTACGCCGAGCCGATCAATCTGCACATCTACTCCGAAGTGCTGCAGAAGTTCCGCCTCGCCGCCATGGGGCGCGGCGATACGCGCAAGCCGCCCGAGCAGCTGCGCGAGCGATTGAAAACCTATTTCGATCCACTGCCGTTCTACTACGAACCGCTGGAGCAGCAGTTGATCGACCGCAGCGAGTATCCGCTGCACGCCGTCACGCAACGGCCCATGGCCATGTACCACTCGTGGGATTCGCAGAACGCCTGGCTGCGCCAGATCCACAGCTACAATGCGCTGTTCGTCAATCCACGCACGGCGCGTGTGAAAAACCTCGCCGATGGCGACTGGGTATGGGTCGAGTCTCCCACTGGACGGGTGCGCTGTATCTGCCGCCACAGCGAGGCGGTGGAACCCAACACGGTGTGGACCTGGAACGCCATCGGCAAGGGGGCGGGAGCATGGGGTCTGACACCCGATGCCGACGAGGCGCGCAAGGGCTTTCTGCTCAACCACCTGATCAACGAAGAGCTTCCGCCCAATCCGGCGGGCGACCACGTCTCCAACTCCGATCCCGTCACCGGGCAGGCGGCGTGGTACGACCTGCGCGTGCGCATCTACCCGGCGCAACCCAACGAGCCCGAGCATACCGAGCCGCAGTTCGCTTCACCGGGCGAGCCGCCGGGGATGACGGGCACCGGCGGGATGGCGCGTATCAGACGGTGGCTGGGGCGCTGATGAGCGCGCTTGGTCACACGACACAGACTTGTAGGAGCGGCTTCAGCCGCGAATGTTTATCGAACCGTGTTTCGCGCACAGACGCTAAGACGCCAAGTTCGCAAAGAAAGCAAGATCGAATGAAACCATGCGCAGCTCGCGGCGCCCCTGGCGTCTTTGCGCGAGGAAAAGATTCTTCTAGGCGCATGATGATCTCTCTGGTAATGACCGATTGTAGGAGCGGCTTCAGCCGCGAAGGGGCAATGAGCCAAACCACAGATATTTTCGCGGCTGAAGCCGCTCCTACAGGTGTCTTACGAGAGGAGCATGCTTCGATCGCGGTAGTCAATTGTCTGGCGCTCTTTGCGTCTTGGCGTCTTTGCGCGAGAAAGGGAGTTTCAAAGTGACGCAGCTTGCCCTGGTCATCGACCTCAACGTCTGCGTCGGCTGTCACGCCTGCGTCACCAGCTGCAAGGAGTGGAACAGCTACGGCGAAGCGGGTCCCATGACCGATTTCAATACCCGCGGGGCCAACCCCACCGGCACCTTTTTCAATCGTGTGCAGACGTATGAAGTGGGCGAGTACCCGATCACCGAAACCGTGCATTTTCCCAAGAGCTGCCTGCACTGTGAGGAGCCGCCGTGCGTACCGGTCTGTCCCACCGGCGCCAGCTACAAGCGCAAGGAAGACGGCATCGTACTGGTCGACTACGACAAGTGCATCGGCTGCAAGTACTGCTCGTGGGCCTGCCCCTACGGTGCGCGCGAGATCGACGAGAAACAGAAGGTGATGAAGAAGTGCACGCTGTGCGTCGATCGTATCCACGACGAGTCGCTGCCCGAAAGCGAGCGCAAACCCGCGTGCGTCATGGCCTGCCCCACCAGCGCGCGCCTGTTCGGCGATGTGCACGATCCACACTCCGAGGTATCGATGGCGATCCGCGAGAGCGGCGGTTACCAGCTGATGCCCGAATGGGGAACGCGCCCGGCCAACCACTACCTGCCGCGGCGCAAGGTGCGCATGACCATCCACAAGGACGAGTTGCAGCGTGCCGACAATCCGTTGAAGAAAGAGGGCGAGTTACCCGCACTGCCCGCGGATGCCCAGACGCTCGATGAAATTTCGAGTTGGTAATGATTGTGGGTAGGAGCGGCGGAAGCCGCGAACGGCATCGAATTGTTCCAATGCAAAGACGCTGAGATGCGGAGGACGCAAAGAGAGCAACAGCATCCCTGTGTGGTTTCTCGCGCCCTTGACGTCTTGGCGAGAGGAAAAGATGTTTCTCAACACAAGTTGGTCTCTTTGGTAACGACGGCTGGTAGGAGCGACTTCAGTCGCGATAGGAGTTTTGTGCTTGCTGCAACGCTGATCGCGGCTGAAGCCGCTCCTACGACAATATCTGGTTGAACAACTATGCACCCAGCATTCTCGGTCATTTTTCTCACCACCCTGATCGGCGTCGGCCAGGGACTGTTTCTGGCTCTCTACACGGGGCAGCTCTACTCCCTCGCCAATCTGCTGCCGCCACAGGACAGTCGCTCGTTTTATGCGTTCGGCGGTGTAATAGCCGTGGCGTTTCTGATCGGCGGACTGATAGCCTCGTTCTTTCACTTGGGGCGTCCGGAACGCGCCTGGCGCTCCGCCAGTCAGTGGCGTACGTCGTGGCTGTCGCGGGAGGTGATTGTGCTTCCGATAACGGTGGTGTCGATCGCGCTCTACAGCGGGTTGCACTTCATCGGCTGGACGGGACCGTGGTTTACCGTGGCCGGCGTCTTGCCTGTCGACGCCACGCTGGTCGCGGGCGGGCTTGCGATGATTGCGGTTCTGTTGCTCTTCGTCTGTACAGCGATGATCTATGCGTGCCTCAAATTCCTGCAGGAGTGGCACAGTTGGCTGACTGTGGTGAACTATCTGCTGCTGGGAAGCGCATCGGGGTTCATGCTGGCGGCGGCGTTTTCGGCATGGCAGGGTGTGGGGCTGGTGGGATTCTACGGCGCGTGGGCGGCGATTCTCACCCTCGCGGCGTTTGTCACGCGCGGCGCATCGCTGCTGCGTAACCGGCGTCTACGCCACAAGTCGAACCTGCAGACCGCAATCGGCGTGCGCCATAACCACATCGTACAGATGGCGCAGGGCGCGACCGGCGGCTCCTTCAATACACGCGAGTTTTTCCACCGACGTCCCAGGCAGGTGACCAGGGGCATCCGGATTGCGTTTCTGGTGCTGGTGTTCCCAGTGCCGGTGGTACTGCTGCTGCTCGCCTACCTCACATCATCCGCGACATTGCCGGTACTGGCGTTCGTGCTGCAGTACCTGGGATTGATCGCCGAACGCTGGTACTTCTTCGCCGAGGCCAGGCACCCGCAGAATCTCTACTATCAGTACGTCAGTTGATATCTGGATAAGGCAGCCGCTTTAAGGAACACACCACCCTCTCTCCAACCCCTCTCCCGCGAGGAGAGAGCGGCTTTTCCGTTCGGGGGGCGCATTTTTCTCAGCGATTCAAACTCGCTTGCACACAACGCAGCGTTCCGAGGTCGTAGTCTTCTTCCAACTGCTTGCGTGCTTTTTTGATCGCGGCGGCACCATCTCCGAACTGCAGCAGTGCGTCCTGAACGCGTGCGATCTCCTGCGCGCCAAGTGGCACAACCTCGGTGAGGGCGATCTCGCCGCGCTCGATTGCTTTTGCCAGATGCGTGAAAACCGCGCTGGCAGCCATACCACGTTGGCGCGCGATGGCGGGGACGTCCATGCCGAGATTGAAGAGTCGCAGCGTCTCCGTAGCCGGATCGATAGCAGGTACCGATGCCTCCTCCTCATGGCGGTGAATGACTGCGAGAAAGGCCTCACCATAGGCCTCCAGTTTACGCTCACCCACGCCGTTGATGCGCGATAACTGCTCCAACGTCTCCGGCCGGTAGCTGATCATCTCCGCCAGCGTGGCATCGTGGAAGATGACGTAGGGCGGCACGCCCTGTTCCTCGGCCAGCGCGCGGCGTTTTTCGCGTAGCGCTTCCCACAGTGTGCGATCAGCATCGCTGACATAGCGCTCGGCCTTGCGGTCGCGTTTCTTGCGCTTTTCGGGTTTGACCTCCTGGCGCAGCATCAACTGCTCTTCACCGCGCAGCACCGGACGGCAGCGGTCGGTAAGATGCAGCCCGCCGTGGCCCTCCAGGTCCACGGTCAGCAGGCCGCGCGCGATCAGTTGACGAAACACGCCGCGCCACTGATTGGAGTCCAGTTCGGCTCCCACGCCGAAGGTGCTTTGCTGGTCGTGTCCAAAACGTTGGATGCGCTCATCACTCTTGCCGAGCAGCACATCCACCAGATAGTTGACGCCAAAGCGCTGGCCGGTGCGATGCACGACCGACAGCGCCTTCTGTGCGGCGACGGTGGCATCCCAGGTTGCGACGGGTTCAAGGCAGGTATCGCAGTTTCCGCAGGGCTGGTCCAGGTGGTCACCGAAATAGGCGAGCAGCGCCTGGCGCCGGCAGGTGGTGAGTTCGCAGAAACCCAGCATGGCATCGAGTTTATGGCGTTCGACGCGTTTATGCTGCTCGTCGGCCTCGGAACTCTCCATCATCTGCCGCAGCGTGATCACATCCTGCAGGCCGTAGCTCATCCAGGCATCGGCGGGCAACCCGTCGCGGCCCGCGCGTCCGGTCTCCTGATAGTAGGCTTCGAGGCTCTTGGGCAGATTGAGATGCGCGACGAAGCGCACGTCGGGCTTGTCGATGCCCATGCCGAAGGCGATGGTGGCGACGATGATGACGCCGTCCTCGCGCAGAAAGCGGTTCTGATGATGTTCGCGCAGTTGTGCCGCGAGACCGGCGTGGTAGGGCAGTGCCGTGTAGCCCTGTGCGGTGAGCCACTCGGCGGTGGTCTCCACCTTCTTGCGCGACAGGCAGTAGACGATGCCGGCCTCACCGGGGTGTTCGAGTTTCAGAAACCGCAGCAACTGCTGGCGTGCATTGCCGCGATGCTGGGCGATGCGGTAGCGAATATTGGGGCGGTCGAATCCGCAGATGAACTGTTCGGCGCGTTCCAGTTGCAATCGCTCGATGATCTCGCGGCGCGTGGGTGCATCGGCGGTGGCGGTGAGTGCGATGCGCGGCACGTCTGGGAAGCGTTCGTGCAGCACGGAGAGCTGCAGATACTCGGGACGGAAATCGTGTCCCCACTGCGAGACGCAGTGCGCCTCGTCGATGGCAAAGAGCGCCAGCGGCGAACGCGCCAGCAGATCGAGCGTGCGCGGCAGCATCAGGCGTTCCGGCGCGATGTAGACCATATCAAACGCGCCTTTCTGAACCGCATCCTCCACCTCGCGTGTAGCCTCCGCGGACAGGGTGGAGTTGAGAAACGCCGCCTTCACGCCGTACTGACGCAGCGCTGTCACCTGATCCTGCATCAACGCGATCAGTGGCGAGACCACGATTCCGACACCGGGTCGCGCCAGTGCCGGGATCTGATAACAGAGCGATTTGCCGCCGCCGGTGGGCATTACCACCAGGGCATCGCCGCCGGCGATCAGGCGGTCGATCACCTGTTCCTGGGGCGGGCGAAAGGTGTTGTAGCCAAAGACATCGCGCAGGATGTCCAGGGACTTGGGAGTCATCGGGGTTCCTCGATCCGTGAGGTGAGTGATTGTGCCGGGCGGAGAGATCGAGGGCAAGTGCGTGATGCCTGATGATTGGGTGTCTATTGCTCTCGCCAAGGTGCTAGAACCACGAGCGACCGGCACAGCTAGCAGGGGATTTCGAGATAGATTCCAGTTAGGCCAAGGAAACCTGCCTGTGTACCGGTTGCGGCTATGGCGTCTGGTTCAGCCGCCACTGTATTCCTGTCACTGTTTGCTTCTGCGGTGATCAGAATGGCTGTGCAACAGCCAGCCCAGCGTGATGCCGATAGCAAGCACGGCGAACATCAGCAGGGATCGGGACATCTCGATGGACCAGATGAGAAATCTGATTTCGACGATAGCGACGTTTTGCGCAACGAACAGAACGACAAGGCCGATGAGGACCAGAGCAAAGATCAGTTTGAAGTTCATAGGCTACTTCCCTCTAACCCCTGAAAGGGTGTCGGTAGGTGAATAATAGGCCATTTGTTTTACTCAAACCGATTACCGAGGCGTTTTCGTCAACGGTCGAGCGCCTCACGCCAGCCCCTGGTCGATACGGGTTGCGCTATCTCGGCGCATCCCTGCGCCTGTATTTGAGCTTGCGCCGAAGTTCGACGACGTTAGCGTTGCCGCTTGCGATAGAGCGGCTTCACATCGCGCGGTCCGGCGTGTGTCGAGTCCGCGCGCAACAGGTACTCCTGCATGCCGTTGCGCAACAGCATCGAGCGTTCCACGCGCAGGCCGATGCCGTGTTTCTCCAGATCCCAGGCGCTGTAGCGAGGCGCCTTGCGTGCGGCGTTGTCGCGATCCAGGCGTGTCACCAGATCGGTGCCCACTGCGGAGTAACGCTGCGGGTGTTGCGGCATGGTGGCGTGGGCCGAATGGATATAAGCGTGCATCACGCCCGTCGGTGTCATAATGTCGATCAACCGCGCGGCGAAGGCTGTCAGCAGGGGTGGGCTGAGATAGTTGAGCAGATCCCAGCACAACACCGTGTCCACCTGTTCCGCGCCGGCGTCGAAGATCAGCATTTTGAGCTTCTGTTCCAATTGCCCGGCGCTCAGGGTTTGTTCGCTGAGTGCGCTCAATGCCAGCGCCGCATCGGCCACCAGCAATCGACAACGCTTGCCCTGCAACAATTGCAATGTGCCTGTACTGGTCGGGCCCGGCTCCAGAATCACGCGGCGGGTGGTGCGATCGATGCGGGTCGCCACTTCCTGAAACAGCGGTGAGGCAAACGGTTTGTCGGCACCCTGTGGCACCGCGGGGGCTGGGCGGTCCAGCGTCGTCGACGCCGTGGCCTGAACGCTAGTTTCCACGCCGTCGACTGTCGGGGGCCGCGCCCCTCACTTCTGTTGGCACCATGCCACCGCGATCCCAGGCGTTCAAGCGGCCGAACCGCTTTTGAACTCGGCACTGCTCGCGCCGGCGATTTCGGTCTTGGTCTGCCCGGATATCTCCGGCCCTTTTGGCTTGGGTGGCGCCAGATCCGGTTTGCTGGTCGCTGCCGATGCACTCTTACCGAAGGCTTTGCTCACCGCCGCTTCGTCCATGTCGATGCTGCCTTTGAAGCGGCAGCCCTCTTCGAGTGCCACCTTGGGGGAGACGATGTTGCCGTTCACGTTGCCGGTTTTGCGGATGGCGACGCTCTCCGATCCGTAGAGATCGCCGGTTACCTGGCCCTCGACGATGATGACATGGGCCAGCACGTTGGCGTCCACCTTGCCTTTATTCCCCACGGTAAGACTCTTCTCCTTGAGCTGGATAGTGCCCTGCACTTTACCCTGGATGATCAGGTCTTCCTCGCCGCTCAGATCACCGTTGATCTGGATCGAAGGGCCGATCACCGCGGCTTCGCGGGAGCGGGTTCGGGAATCGGATGGAGCCGCGGGTTCCCGAGAATCGAAAGCGGGATAGTTGCTCTCTTCTTTGGCGTCGCGTTTGGTTCTGTCGAACATGGCTGTGCTACCTCCTGTGTCGCCGGATTGATGCTCATTCCAATGTTACGCCGGAACGGCACGATTAAATGAAGAGATTAGCGCAGGATCAGGAAAGAAAAAGGGGATTGGATCTCATCGGGCAGGGGATCTGTACCGTGTCGCAGTGAATCGGAGAGCCCAGGCCCGCACCACAGCTCGTGTCACAATACCTGTGCTGCAGAGTGCGAAAATAGGTCTGTTGCCTTTCCCGCGCGTCGCTATTCGTCGATATTGGCGAGAATGAATCGCTGGGCGGCGGCGCGAATCGCCGGCTGTTCCACGGCGAGCAACAGGTGCCCCCCTTTGTCGAAAGCGCGCAGTATCGCACCGGGAATGTTCGCGGCGGCGAACTCGGCATTGTGATAGAGCTGCAGACCGTCGTCCCTGGCGTGGAAGATCAGGGTAGGGACGTGGATTGCGGCGATCCGCTCGTTGGGCATGGCGGCCGTGTTGTCGAAGGCGACGCCGGCAGATCGCGGCGCGACCGGGTTCATGTAGTCGATCAACCGATCCACGAGCAGATGCTGTTCCGGCGCAAGGCTGGCGATGACCGTATCGTTTGCCCCCAACAGCTTCATCAAAGACTGCTTGAACAGCTTGCTGATACCCCAATAGAGCGGATCGTATTGGAAAATCGTCGTCAGCGTGTCGCCCTTCTCGTTGGCATCCGCCTGTTCGAGCTCCGTGGAAGAGGCAGCACCGCATGAGATGAGCGTGAGCGAAGAAACGCGCTCAGGGTAGAGGAGCGCAAAGAGCAGCGCCGAAGGCCCTCCGTGCGAGAGCGCGACGACGGCGACCTTTTTCACACCGAGATGGTCGAGCAGGTGCGCGTAGGCGTGCGCCTGATCATCGAAGGTGGCGCCATCACGAAACGTCGAGCGCAGATAGCCAAAGCGTGAAGGCACGATCCAGCGCAATTCGTCGCCGATCACAGCCTGCGCGATCAGTTCGCCCTGATCGTAACCGCCGCCGCTGCCGTGAATCACCAGAACCGGCGCGCCTGATCCGGCTGCGGTGTACTCGATATCCCCGTAGGGTGACGGAATGACCGTGCCCCTGGCGCGCACGCGCTCATAGGCAAGATTCATATCCCATAGATAGACGGCTGCGGCCGCAATCAGCACCGCGACGAGCGCCAAGGCGATCCAGCCGGCAGTCACTCTGAGCATTGTTTTCCGTTCCCGAATTGGCCTCTGGCCCGAATTCACGGGCGGGGTCCATGTAAGAGGCTCCCCAAGTGCGCGATCTATTCCAGGCCAGAGGGTGGTGACGCCCTTTTCCCGTTGCCACAACGCACAAGGCGTCTGGCGGCCAGAATCTGATTGCACGGACTTTGGGCGGATTCTACGGCAATTCCTCGGGTAACAGAGCGGCGACCATCGCCACCATCTCCGGATCGAGATCGAAGCCCGGCGTCTGGTCGGGATTGATGGAGATGGCGACACCCGCGCCCATGCGGCACAGGATCCAGGAGAACTCGGTAAGCAGGCCACCACCGTAACCGGGATGCGCGGCGAGGAATGATTTGGCGCGATCCGGCGCGGAGAACACCACCAGGATGCGGTGGCCTGTCGCATCCTCCACCAGCAGAGGCTCGGCCTGTGTCGCGGACTGGAAACCGGCTATGCCCTGCTTCTCATCCTTCACCGGCATGAAAATCTGCGCGTCGAGCAGGCGCCGGGCAAATTCCTCGGGGGCGATGCTCTCGGCGTGGAAATCCAGCAGCAGGGCTTCCAGTTCGTTGCGTGCGGGATTGTCCTCGTTCATCGGACGAACCTTTCTTCAGTAGAAGAAACGGGTTGCGTAAAGCGCGTTGTGGTTATCGATACGGCAAAGAAGGCTTGCGTGACTAAAGGTAGCGAACCAGGCGATTATCGGCGTCTGCATCCCAAAGATGAACGCGCCTATCCGCCGCGTAATGAAGACAGCGACCAAAGCGAAGGCAAGTATCCGGAACATGTAAAGGGCTCTGAGGCTCCCCTGATTCTGGTTTTCATTGTAGTACGAATATCGTCTCCAATACGGGCTGGCCCTTATGTGTGCAGGTGACCCGGCGCTCCTTGACCACACCGGGTTGCAATCTGGCGGCCAACTGGTACATGGGCACGAACAGGTGACCATTCGCTGTGGGCAGGTCGACGCTGCGCGGAATCGGTGCCGGTCCGTTGACAGGCTCGCTACCAACGCTTTGGGACGCAATTGGCTTACCGTTTTCATCAAAGGGCGTTATGGTGATCTGGATATCCTCCGGTGAATCAGCACTGGCGATCACCTTGCCGAGCATCCCCAGCAGCTGCCTCATACCGTCACCCTCTTCGCCATCGGCGCTGCCGCTGCGGGTCGCCATCGCATCCCCGCCCAGTTTGACCAGGTCGCCGATGAAATCGTCTTCCCCGCCGCGCGTGGAGGTGGCGCACTCCAGCGGGGCTGAGGGATCGGCATTCACATAGTCGAACTCCATCCCGAAGCGGGTGCAACCGCCGCCGGGGCAGGCGTCTGTGCCTGTCATGCGAATATTCGCGGATTGCTCACACACCTTGTCGGTGCCAATGGCACACAGGGGGCCCCTGCGCAATCCGGAGATGCGCATGCCGCCGCTATTTGCGGCGGGATAGGTGTCGAACACCGGGTCTACGGGGCTGCCGTTCGCAGCGATGCATCCACCACTGTCGCCGCACTGGCGTTTGGTCCCCTCCGGGCAGCGGTAGGCGGGTTCGAGTTCGGCGGGCTTGTGGCGGGTGTACTCAAAGGTAGTCTCGCCGTCATAGGGGCCCTTGCCCAGCGCCCATGATGCCGAGTTCTCAAAGCCATAAAGTTGCATTACCGTGGCGTCACATTGAGATTGGCAATCCCCGGAGTCCGGATTGTTCCGCATGCAGGTATCCAGACAGTCATCGTGTTCCCGGCAACCCTTATGCGTGCCACAGGTGAAGGCCTCGACCCGACGTAACTGGGCCGAGCCCATGCACTCATAGGACACCTCGATCGAACAGCTCTTCGGGCAGCCACCACCACAGGCCCCCCGACACTGGTTGGCACTCAGGCCGATGTCAGGGCCAAAGATGTTGCGCACCGTTGTTCCTGGCGCTGCCGATGATATTGCGGGGATCGGGCTGAGCGCTAATATAGTGATAAGTGCGAAACCAGCGGCTAATGCTGCAGATTGACACTTTTTCATGGCCTGAGCCTCTGTGTCGAAATGGTGTTGGCTTTTCAGTATAGACATTCCAGGGCGAACCGATGGGCGGTCGCTCTGATTCGCCGGACTCAGGGACTCAGGAATTTCGACAGGTCCCAATTTCACTTTCTGACAGAGTTAAAGGGGTCAGTGCCGAATGGCACTCAGTTAAGCGCAAGCATCTGGGTTAACTACGAGAAAAATCGGTCCAGTGGTAGGCTGTAAATCACCAAACTGAATAACCGGGGACGGACCCTGAGGTTTCCGATTGTTTAAAGAGCCAACGATGGCGCTCTGGCATGGGAGCTCGATAACAATGTATCGATCCAGGCTGTAACGCACTTGCGTTGCCGCTCCGGTTGCTAAATGCCGGCAAACGGAGAAACTCGGTACATCGTTTTCGATACTGGCAAATATTAAACTACCTGGGCGCCAGGTGATTTAATAATCAAAGTGAAATAACACTATGCATATTCTGGAACTAAGCGATGGCAACGGCCTGTTTTACATCTACACGCCGCCGAGAGATGAGCATGGAAAAACCTACGTTTTTTTCAACGCGCTAACCGGCGATACCGGCATGTGGGAAGGGGTGATCGGTGAAACGTTGCGGGCGGCCGGGCATGGCACGCTGAGTTTTAATTTTCGCGGCCAGAAAGACAGCCCCTTCAGTCGCGAACTCGATCTTGACGAGTCGCTGATCGTCGAAGATGCGCGGCGTCTATTGCAACACCTACAGCCATCCAATGTCATCCTGGTGGGGCTTTCCATCGGCGGCTTGTTCGCTGCCAAAACCTGGCTTGGCGGTATCAAAGGTGTTGCTGTCTGCGGGCTAGTGCTGATTAATACGCTTCGCTGCGATGGCCCGCGCTTGCAGTGGATCAACGATGCGCTGGTGCGTTGTGCCCGGGTGGGCGGTCTGGGGTTGTTCCGTGATCTGTTTGCTCCCTTGTTATTCAACGAAGCATGGTTAGCTGAAAACCGGCGAAACTTTCTGCAAGATACACCCTATGCGCCGCTTCCGAGTGATTCCGGCCACGCCAACCTGTTGCGCAATGCGGGCGCGGTAAATTGGAATGTGCCATACGAAGAGCTGGTCCTGCCAGTGCTGGTAGTTACTGGCTTGCAGGATCGGGTATTTCTCGACCTGGATGATGTTGTGTCGCTTTACGCTCGTTTGCCCAATGCGCGGCGTATCGATATGCCCGATGCAGCACATTTGCTGCCCGCCGAGCAACCGGCTGCGTTAGCCACGGTATTGGTCGACTTCGGTAAAGCGCTGTGACAACGGGGCTCTGGCATCGGCACAGCGGGCTCGCCTACCTCGCTGTATTCGTTGGCGTGCTGGGTCACGCCTCGTCGGAATTCGTTTCCGTACTCTCGGGTGTGGCCGGTCCCGAACTTTCTGTCTGGCGCTTCCTTCTCGGCGGCGCCGGACTTGTGATTCTGGCCCTGATAATTCCGGGCAGTCGAGATTTGCTGACGCCTTTGAAAACACACGGCGTGAGGTTGGTGGCATTATCCATTCTCGGCGTGACCTTCGCTTACCTGTTCTTTCACTGGTCTCTGGATTTTGCCTCGGTGGTTCAGGTGGCGACGCTGGTGACGACCATTCCCATTTTTGTTGGTGTATCGAATCTGCTGATCAATCGCGCGCCTATGCCCATGGCGAAGATCCTTAGCGGCTTCTGCGCACTGCTTGGCATCGCCCTGCTGATTACCGACGGTTACCTGCTGCAGCTTGCCGGTTCCGCAGAGAACCTGACCGGCATTTTAATGGCCATTACCTGTGCGGCCGCGGTCGCTGCTTATTCGGTCCTGGTCAAACCCATTATTACCCAATACGGGGCGCTGCGCATCACCGCTATCACGATGTTCATCGGTGCCATCGGGCTGTGGCTGGTGGTGGGCGTATTTTTTGGCATCTGGGTCGCGCCACAACGCCTGACAGGGCTGGATCAGCAGGCTTTGACCGCTCTCGCTGCCCTGGCGATTTTCAACACGACCATTACTCAATTTCTCTGGATCGGTGGATTGGCCGCTGTTCCCGACATCACTCGTGGTAGCTATTTGTTCTTTCTCAAACCGGTTATCGCCGCGCTGTTGGCAGTGTCGATACTCGATCAAAGTCTCACGCTCACCCAGCTTATCGCCATCGTGGTTATAACCGCATCGGTGTTTTCCGAGATGCTGGTGGGTCAAATGAAAAAATAACAGCATTTCCGTGATCACTAAATCGATGACGGCCTACATTCGATCACGCTCAATTTGCGCACCTTGTTGTTTGCGTGTGCAGTATTGAAGCCGGGTGGCTGGCTGGTGATCGAGATTAAGGGCTCTGACCCCTTATCGCACTCACCGGAATGACGGCTGGTGAGGTCACTATGCAGACCGCTCACCCTGCGCCGGCACCGTCCGGTTCGCCGCCCACTCGCGCAGCGCCCGGAGTTTTTCCGCCATCACCACCGACAACGGTTGGGTCTTGCCGATCTCATGGAGTATCAAAGCATTGTCCAGTGGCCGGTCGTCGGCCAGCGCCGCGTAGAGTCCGGCGACCACTGCCTGTTCGATCTCGCTGCCGGAGAAGCCTGCGGCGGCGCGCGCCAGTTCAGCAAAGTTGAAGTTCGACACCGGCTGCTTGCGCTTTTCGACGTGGATGCGGAAGATCTCTTCGCGTTCGGTTGTTTCTGGCAGATCGACGAAGAAGATCTCGTCCATACGTCCCTTGCGGATCAGCTCCGGCGGCAGCGACTGGATGTCGTTGGCGGTGGCGACCAGGAAGACGCGATCGCGGCGTTCGGCCATCCAGGTGAGCAGGGTGCCGAGCACGCGCCGCGAGGTGCCGCTGTCGTGGGTGTCGGTGGCGATGCCCTTTTCGATCTCGTCGATCCACAGCACGCAGGGGGCCATCACCTCGGCCATCTTCAGCGAGTCGCGCAGGTTGCGTTCGGTCTCGCCGAAGAACTTGTTGTAGAGCGCGGCGAAATCGAGCCGTAGCAGCGGCACGCCCCAAGCGCCGGCGACGGCCTTGGCGGCGAGGCTCTTGCCGCCACCCTGCACGCCGAGCAGCAGGATACCCTTGGGTGGTTTTAGGCCGTAGCGGTTGTCGGGTTCGATGAAGGGCTTTTTGCGGCTGCCAAGCCAGTGTTTGAGATTGTGCAGGCCGCCCACCTCGCCGAACTGTGCGGTTTCGTACTCGAAGCTGAGCAGTCCGTCCATGTCGAGCAGCCGGTACTTGGCCTGCTGAACTTCGGCGATGTCGCTGTGCGTGATGGCGCCGTCGTTATAGATCGCGCTGCGCGCGAGGCGGCGCGCATCTTCGGTGGTGAGGCCCTGGAGATTGCGCACCAACTGCTCCAGTGCCTGTTTGTCGGCTTTTACCTTACCGCCAATCTCCTTGCTCCAGGTGCGCGCCTCGGCTTCAACGAGTGAGCGCAGTTTCTCGTACGTGGGCAGTGACAGAGCGAATCGCGCACAGAGGCGTTTCAGCTCTTCGGGCAATTTGATGCTCGGACTGAGCAGCACCACGGTGTGCTGGTTGGCTTCGTGCGCCAGCGCGATCTCGCGCAGCAGGCGCACATTGAGCGGTTCGTCGAGATAGGGGTGAAAATCCTTGAGGATAAAGATGCTGCCCTGGCGCACGCCTTTGATGTGCTTGAGCACCTTGTCGGGCTCCATGTGCTGGGCGTTATGCGAGTTTCCGTTATCGATTTCCAGTCGTGGGCTCGCGGCACTCCACACCAGCCCTTCAGTGGCGCTCCAGTGGAGCACGGCCTTGCCGAGCTGCGGGGTGAGGCGGCGAAACAGTTCCAGCACGCGCAGCTCTTCGTGAGTTTCGATCACCACGATGGGGAAGCGCGAGCGCAGCAGCAGTTCGAGTTCGTGCAGGTCGGTGTTCATGCGTATGCGGTTGATGTTGTATGGTTATGAGCGTCGCGCGCTCATGGTACCACTGCAGTCGCTGGTGTTGAGCACAGAGTGGTTCACAAGTGCGCACCTTTAACGGCTACCGATCATGCGCGGGCTTTTCCCCTCGCCTCATGGGAGAGGGTCAGGGTGAGGGCAGAAATGGTTAACCACCCTCATCCCCGCCTTCTCCCTGAGGGAGAAGGAGTTGTGGCATGCCCATCGCCAGCTTCGCTGCGGAGAAGGCATCATGGGATTTGCTGCATAGACTACCGCAAAGATCGGTGTGCCTGTGTTACCTCACGCTGAGACGTCGTTACTAGAGACAGCTTCATGGCCTCATCCTCGAAAAAGGTGATCATCGCCGCCCTGCTGGGCAATGCGCTGATCGCCATCACCAAGTTCTTCGCCGCCGCATGGACCGGCAGTTCGGCGATGCTCTCGGAAGGGATCCACTCGCTGGTCGATACCGGCAATCAGGTGTTGTTGCTTTATGGAATGAAACGGGCACAGAAGCCGCCTGATGCGCAGTTTCCGTTCGGCCATGGCAAGGAGATCTATTTCTGGAGCTTCGTGGTGGCCATCCTCATCTTCGCCGTGGGTGCCGGTGTCTCGATCTACGAAGGCATCCTGCACATTCTCGATCCACAGCCTATCGAAGACCCGTTCGTCAACTATCTGGTGCTGGGCGCGGCCATGCTCTTCGAAGGCGCGGCCTGGTATTTCGCCTTTCGCGAGTTCACGCGGGCCAAGGGCAAGTGGAGTTACGTCGAGGCGGTGCAGAGGGGCAAGGATCCCACCTTGTTCGTGGTGCTGTTCGAGGATTCGGCCGCGATGCTGGGCTTGATCGTCGCCTTTCTCGGCATCTGGGTGGGGCAGGTGACCGGCAATCCCTACCTCGACGGTACCGCCTCCGTCGTCATCGGCCTGATTCTCGGCGGAACCGCTGTATGGCTGGCCTATGAGACCAAGAGTCTGCTGATCGGCGAGAGTGCGCATGACGTGGTGGTCGAAGGAATACGCGAACTGGTGGGTAACCATCCGCAGGTCAGCCACGTCAATGAGGTACTCTCCATGCACATGGGGCCGGATTTCGTGCTGGTCAATGTGAGTGTCGATTTTCACTATACGGCCAGCGCCACGGAGGTCGAGGAAGCCGTCGCGCGCATGGACAGGGCCATCAAAGAACGTTACCTGCGGGTCAAACGCGTCTTCATCGAAGGCGAAGCGCGCCGCTACTACCTGCAGCAGGCTCAACAACAGGCCGTTGATCCGGGGCCGCAGGCGTGAAACATCTGCTGGTGATCGGAGTGGGGGTTGTTGCACTGTTCCATACCGACCTGGAAAGCAAGTCGTACTTTTATGGTGCTCTTTTGCCGCTGGTCGACCTGCTGTTCATTGGCTATCTGTTGTTTGTGATCCTGAGCCGGTTTTATCGTCTGCGCGGGGGCGGATCGGGGGGCGACGGTGGTTTCGGCGATTTAGGCGGTGGCGACGGTGGCGGAGGCGATTGAGCTACAAGAAGGAGCCTCCGGGTCAATCACGTCATCAACGACGCGCCCAACGGCGGAAGGTTGCTGGCGATCGAAGTCGAGGGCGATGAGGCGGTCGATGAGGATGACGTCAGGAGCGTCGTCAATGGCATCGAAGGCGTGCGTGCAGCGCTCAAGGTCAGCAATGTCGTGCCGTTGGCCGCGCCGGAGCTGAGCGAAGATGAAAAGCGCTTCCAGAGTGTTGAATCGGAGGCCGGGGAAATCGAGATCCGCGACCGGATGCTGTTCTTTTCGCTGCTGAGCCGTTACCCCAACATTGCCAATCGTCTGCTGGAGCTTAAAGGCTCCATTCCCGCCGAGGACCAGCCGAACCGGTTCTACCAGCTGGGCCGCGGTTTCGGGCAGAACCTGGTCTCCAACCTCGAGGTGAGGGAGGAGGCGTTCGATTTGCAGACTGCCCTGGAGAAGGTGGTCATGCCCGGCATACAGCCCCTCGCCACCGCCACTGTTTTAGGCGAAGCGATCTCGGTGGAGAGCTACGCCCGGAATCTCGATCGCGGCGCACCGAGCGAGTTGCACAGCCGGTTTTTCCACGGCACGCTCGAGGGTCTGCCCAAGGGTGTGAAAGATCTTCCCATGTTCCGAGTCGAGAGGCAGTGCTGCCTGCGCAATGGGGCGTCGAGCTGCGCTTACCACATTGTCCCCGCCTAGATGCAAGTTCAGGGGTTGCGGTTGCACGATGATCCGGGGCCTGCCCCGGATCCTGCTTTTTTGGGGGGCATGAAAGTGGGGGGTCCCCATACCCTGCCTTGCAATATCGTTGCATTAGCGATTTAGTGTAGGCAACTCGACACTGGGATCAGGTGGTTTTGATGGCCAAGGGGCATTCGGTTTGCGTGTACGTGGGTGAGGCGCTCGGGCGCTATGGCTTCGGCGACGAACATCCGTTCGGCCCGGAGCGCATGGGGGTCTTTTGGGATCGCATGATCAGCCAGGGTCTCGACGCGGTGGTCGCTGTGCACGACCCCGTTTGTGCGGAGCGCGCGGATATCGAACGCTTCCACACCCCCGAGTATGTCGACAAGGTGATCCGCCAATCCGAGAGCGGCACCGGTTATCTCGATTACGGCGATACGCCGGCGTTTCCCGGTGTCTACGAAGCGGCGGCCCATGTGGTCGGCAGCGCGGTGGACGCCGCGCGTCAACTGATGGATCAGCAGTGCCGGCACACCTTTATACCTATCGCGGGCCTGCACCACGCGCGACGCAACGTGGCGGGAGGGTTCTGCGTCTTCAACGATTGCGGCGTGGTCATCGAGATGTTGCGCAGCGAATACGGCCTGAAGCGCGTTGCCTACGTCGATATCGACGCGCATCACGGTGATGGCGTCTTCTACGGCTTTGAAGAGGATCCCGATCTGTTGTTTGCCGATATCCACGAAGATGGACGCTACCTCTACCCGGGGACCGGCGCCGCCGATGAGTCCGGGCGCGGGCTCGCCAAAGGGACCAAGCTCAATATCCCCATGCCGCCGGGGGCGGATGACGATCAGTTTCTGGTCGCCTGGCAGCGGGTTGAGGACTACCTGCGGGCGGGCAGGCCCGAGTTCATCATTCTGCAATGCGGCGCCGACAGCGTGCGCGGCGATCCCATCACCCACATGTGTTATACCCCCGCCGCTCACGCCCACGCGGCGACCCGCCTGGCCGGGATCGCGAATGAGTTCTGCGACGGTCGGCTGCTGGCGCTCGGCGGTGGAGGGTACAACCATCAGAACATCGCGCTGGCCTGGACGGCGGTGGTGCGTTCACTTCTCGATGCGGCGTGATCGGAGTCGACCAGGTCTGTCGCTCAGCGCTCAAGCCATGCAAAGACCTACCGATTCGGGTATCCTTTAGCCCTTTTTCCAACCGGGGTCAGCGAGTCGATTCCCGGGCGGAAAGCACCACACAGCGGGCCGTGCGGGCCCGCTCGCATTTCTGGAGAGCCGTATGTTCGGGAAAGAGATGAAGATTGCGGGTTTTGACGATGAACTGTGGGCAGCCATTCAGAACGAAGAGCGGCGCCAGGAAGAGCATATCGAGTTGATCGCCTCGGAGAACTACGCCAGCCCCCGCGTGCTGGAGGCCCAGGGCTCGGTACTCACCAACAAGTACGCCGAAGGCTACCCCGGCAAACGCTACTACGGCGGCTGTGAGTATGTGGACATCGCCGAGCAACTCGCCATCGATCGCGCCAAACAGCTATTCGGAGCCGCCTACGCCAACGTCCAGCCTCACTCGGGTTCGCAGGCCAATGCCGCGGTCTACTTCGCGCTGCTGAGACCGGGCGACACCATCCTTGGCATGAGTCTCGCCCATGGCGGGCACCTCACCCACGGCGCCAAGGTGAACTTCTCCGGCAAGATTTTCAATGCGGTGCAGTACGGTCTCGATCCCGCGACCGGCGAGGTCGATTACGACGAGGTGGAGCGTCTTGCCAAAGAGCACCGGCCGAAGATGATCATAGCCGGTTTTTCGGCCTATTCGCGCGTGTTGGACTGGCAGCGCTTTCGCGACATCGCCGATGCGGTGGGCGCATTGCTGTTTGTCGACATGGCCCACGTTGCCGGCTTGGTCGCGGCGGGCGTCTACCCGAATCCGACCGCTATTGCCGATGTCACCACTACCACCACCCACAAAACCCTGCGCGGCCCGCGCGGCGGTCTGATCCTGGCGCGCGAAAACGAGGAGATCGAGAAGAAGCTGCGCTCCATGGTCTTTCCCGGCACCCAGGGCGGGCCGTTGATGCATGTCATCGCCGCCAAGGCGGTGGCCTTCAAGGAGGCGTTGCAACCCGAATTCAAGGCCTATCAGCAGCAGGTGGTGACCAGCGCCCGCGCCATGGCCAAGGTGTTCATGGATCGAGGTTACGACGTGGTTTCCAAGGGCACGGACGATCATCTGTTTCTGGTGAGCTTCATCAAGGCCGGCCTCACCGGCAAGGATGTCGATGCCTGGCTCGGCAGCGCCAACATCACCGTCAACATGAATACCGTGCCTAACGATCCGCAGTCACCCTTTGTCACCAGCGGCATCCGCATCGGCACGCCCGCCATCACCACCCGGGGATTCACCGGGCAGGAGGCCAGCGAGCTGGCGGGATGGATGTGCGATGTGATCGACAGCCGTGGCGATGCCACCGTGATCGCGGCGGTCAAGGCAAAGGCGCTGGCGATCTGCGCGCGCTACCCAGTGTATGGGTAAGGTACCCTGTAGGAGCGGTTTCAGCCGCGATCATCGCGCCCGAAGCCGCTCCTACCATTGAATTATGCGCTGCCCTTTTTGCGGAGCCGATGAAACCAAGGTGGTGGACTCGCGGTTGGCGAGCGAGGGCGCCCAGGTGCGCCGCCGTCGCGAGTGCCTGAAGTGCAACGAGCGTTTCACCACCTTCGAGACCGCCGAATTGCTGATGCCACGGGTGGTAAAGCGTGACGGCAGCCGCGTCCCTTTCGATGAGGATAAACTACGCGGCGGTATGCTGCGCGCGCTGGAGCGCCGCCCGGTAGCGACCGATCTGGTGGAAGCCGCCATCGAGCGCATTCACCACAACCTCATCACCCTTGGCGAGCGCGAGGTGAATTCGGAACAGATCGGTGCATGGGTGATGGGTGAGCTGCGCGATCTGGATCAGGTGGCGTTCGTGCGATTCGCTTCGGTCTACCGGAACTTTCGCGATGTGAGCGAGTTTCGCGAAGAGATCGAACGACTCGAGAGCGAACCGTCTGTGGAGTTGAAGCGCAGTCAGTTGTCGTTGCTGCCGGGGGATCACAAGAAGCGATGAGCAGCACCGCCGACCGCCGCTATATGGCCCGCGCGCTGCAGCTCGCGCAACGGGGGCTCTACACCACCGATCCCAATCCGCGGGTCGGTTGTGTGTTGGTGCGCGATGGCGAGATCGTGGGCGAGGGCTGGCATGTGCGTGCCGGTGAACCCCACGCCGAGATCAATGCGCTGCAGGACGCCGGCGAGCGTGCCAGGGGAGCGGCCGCGTACGTGACGCTGGAACCGTGCAGCCACCATGGCCGCACCCCGCCGTGCGCCGATGCGCTGATCGCAGCGGGTATTACGCGGGTGGTTGCGGCCATGGAAGATCCCAGTCTGCAGGTGGCGGGCGAGGGCTTGCAGCGCCTGCGGGCGGCGGCCATTCAGGTGCAGAGCGGTGTGCTTGCGGAGCAGGCCGCGGCGCTCAATCCCGGGTTCATCAGTCGCATGCGCCGGGGCCGCCCCTATGTGCGGTGCAAATTGGCGATGAGCCTTGATGGTCGCACCGCCATGGCCTCGGGCGAGAGTAAATGGATAACCGGTGCTGCGGCACGGGCCGATGTCCATCGTTTGCGCGCGCGTAGCTCGGCGATGCTCACCGGGATCGGAACCGTGTTGGCCGACAATCCTGCGCTGACCGCGCGCATCGATGACGGGCCGGTGTTGCAACCGCTGCGCGTGTTGCTGGACCCTTATCTCAGCACGCCAACCACCGCGCAGCTACTGAAGGAGCCGGGTCTCACGCTGATCGTCTGCTCCCAGGAAGAGGCGGATGCCGCAGCCGAGCTTCGCGCAGCGGGAGCCGAGGTGGTCTGTCTGCCGGGGCGCCCGGGGACCATCGATCTGCCGGGGTTGATGGATCTGCTGGGTCAACGCGAGATCAACGAGGTGCTGGTGGAGACCGGTGCGGTGCTGAGCGGTGCCGTGTTGCGCGCCGGCCTGATCGATGAGTTGATCGTCTACCTGGCACCGCATCTGATGGGCGATCAGGCGCGCGGGCTCTTTCATCTGCCCGGGATGGAAACCATGGAGGAGCGTATCGCGCTGGAGATTCAGGATATCCGCGCCGTAGGCAAGGATTGGCGCATCACGGCACTGGTGCAGGGAAAGAATCGGTAGGTCGGGCGCATCCCGGCCGAGGAGAAGAGTAAATGTTCACAGGTATCATTCAGGCGGTCGGCACCATCGCCGCCCTGCAACCGCAAGGGGCCGATTCGCGGCTGCGTATCCAGACCGGGAAACTGCCGATGGCGGCGACGGGGCTGGGCGACAGCATCGCGGTCAACGGCGTCTGCCTGACCGCCATCGAACTGCCGGGCGACGGTTTTTGGGCCGACGTCTCGGGCGAGAGTCTGGCGCGCACCACGCTCGGCGGATTGCGTATCGGCAGCCGCGTGAATCTGGAGAAAGCGCTCACGCCAACCACCCATCTCGGCGGCCATCTGGTGAGCGGGCACGTCGACGGCGTGGGTAAGGTGATCGAGCGTCGTCCCGACGGCCGTTCGGAACGGTTTCGCATCGAGGCGCCCAGGGAGTTGGCCAGGTACATTGCCGAGAAGGGATCGATTACGGTGGATGGCATCAGCCTCACCGTCAATGCTGTCGATGGGGCGGTGTTCGATCTCAACATCGTGCCGCACACCATAAAAGAGACCATCATGGGGGATTACGCCGTGGGTACGACGGTGAATCTGGAGGTGGACCTGATCGCCCGCTATCTCGAGCGCCTGCTGCTCGGCGAGCGCGCCGCGGAACCCGGCAGCGGCGGTGTGACGCTGGCGTTTCTCGCCGAGCATGGATTCCTCAAGCCGTAGGAGCGCGGCACGAAAGTTCGCGGCTGGTGCCGCTCATGCAGATAGAATTGTCGTTATGCCTTTGAACAGTATTGAAGAGATCATCGACGACCTGCGCCTCGGGCGCATGGTCATCATCATGGACGATGAGGATCGCGAGAACGAGGGGGATCTGCTGATGGCCGCTTCCCAGGTGCGGCCGGAGGATATCAACTTCATGGCCAAATACGGCCGCGGCCTGATCTGTCTCACGCTGATGCAGGAGCGCTGCCAGCAGCTGCGATTGCCGCTGATGGTGAGCGACAACAACGCCAAGCACTCCACCAACTTTACCGTGTCGATCGAGGCGGCCAGAGGGGTCACCACGGGCATCTCCGCCGCCGATCGCGCGGTGACGGTGCGCGCCGCGGTGGCGCAGGACGCCAAGGCCGAGGATATCGTTCAACCCGGGCACATCTTTCCGCTGATGGCGCAGCCCGGTGGAGTATTGACCCGCGCTGGCCACACCGAGGCAGGGTGCGATTTCGCGCGCCTGGCGGGGTTCGAACCCGCAGCGGTGATCGTCGAGATCCTCAATGAAGACGGCAGCATGGCGCGGCGGCCCGACCTGGAAAGTTTCGCCGAACAACACAATCTCAAAATCGGCACTATCGCCGATCTGATCCAATACCGCCTCATCAACGAGACCACGGTCGAGCGTGTCGCCAGTTGCGCCATGCCCAACGAGTACGGCGCTTTTCGTCTCAACGCTTACCGCGACATCATCACCAGCGAGTTGCACTTCGCGCTGACGTTGGGTGAGGTGCGCGCCGACGAACCGACCTTGGTGCGCGTGCAGATGCGCAGCACCCTGGACGATCTGTTCGAACCGCAGCGTGGTGGCGAGGCCAGCTATTCGCTGCGCCGCGCCATGCAGCAGATTACCCGTGCGGGCAGTGGCGTGATTGTGGTGCTGCACATGGAGGAGAATGCGCAGGATCTGGTGCGCCGCATCCGTGCCTATGATCTGGAAGATCAGGGCGGCAAGTGGCCGCGTCAGGAACCGGTCAATGATCTGCGCACCCACGGCATCGGGGCGCAGATACTGGCCGATCTGGGTGTGCGCAAGATGCGCGTTATCGTCCATACGCCGAAAAGGGTTCACGCTCTCTCCGGGTTCGACCTGGAGGTGGTGGAGTACGTGGCGTGCGAATAGCCATGTCGGGCATGCGGGCAGGAACGGCGAACGCCGAGAATGTCTGCATCGAATCCTTTCAACGCAAAGGCGCGAAGGCGCCAAGAGCGCCGGGAACCGCGAAGTGATGCTCCTGTTTTCTTTGCGAACCTTGTGTCTTCGCGTCTTTGCGCGAGACAACATTCAATCCATTCGCGGCTTTCGCCGTTACTACACGCACCCTAGGATTCAACTGACAGGAACCAAACCATGACCACCAAGACCATCGAAGGGGATCTCACTATCCGTGGCGCGCACTTTGCCATCGTGGTGACACGTTTCAACAGCTTCATTACCGAGAGCCTGCTGGAAGGCGCACTCGACACGCTGCGCCGCCACGGTGCCAAAGAGGCCGACCTGCATGTGGTGCGTGCGCCTGGCGCCTTCGAGATGCCGCTGGTCGCCCAGCAGTTGGCGAAGGCCGGCAAGTACGATGCCATTATTGCCCTGGGTGCGGTGATCCGCGGCGGTACGCCCCATTTCGACTATGTTGCGGGTGAGTGCACGAAAGGGATCGCGCAAGTCTCGCTGCAACACGGACTGCCCATCGCCTTCGGCGTGCTGACCACTGACACCATCGAGCAGGCCATCGAACGGGCCGGAACCAAGGCCGGCAACAAGGGTGCCGAAGCGGCGGTCTCGGCCATCGAAATGGTCAATCTGTTGCGATCGATTGGCGGATGAGCCGCAAGCGCACCTGGTCACGACGCTGTGCCGCCCAGGCCATCTATCAGTGGCAGGTGACAGGCGAGACACCCGGCAATCTGCAGGCGACGTTTCCGGCAGACCAGGATATGGCGCAGGCCGATGCCGATTATTTCGAGGAGCTGTTCCGCGGGGTGGTGGGGCAGGTGCAGGAGCTCGATGAGCATCTCGCACCGCTGCTCGATCGTAAGGTCGCCGAGCTCGATCCGGTCGAGCGCGCCATCCTGCGCCTCGGTGCCTACGAGTTGGTGGCCCACCCGGAGGTGCCCTACCGCGTGGTCATCAATGAAGCCATTGAGCTGGCCAAGCGCTTTGGCGCCGACCAGGGGCACAAGTATGTCAACAGCGTCCTCGACAAGGTGGCGCAACATGTTCGCGCGGTCGAGGTGCGCGGGCCGGCAGCCTGAGATCGCGCTGCCAACATCCCCTTTATTGAAGCTGGCTACAGCGCTCCCGCACCATGGCACTGAATCCACCGAGCGCCGATCGCTCGTTGTCCTGCGTTCCCTCTTCTCGCGGGAGAGGGTAGGGTGAGGGCATGTCCCTAGGCGAATTTCAACTCATCGACCGCTACTTCAAGCGTGATTACACCAAGCGCGACGATGTGGTACTGGGCATCGGCGACGATGCCGCAGTGGTGCGCCTCCCTGCCGGACAGGAACTGGCGGTCGCCATCGATACGCTGGTGGCCGGCGTTCATTTTCCTCGCGACATCGCGCCGCGGGATATCGGCCACAAAGCGCTGGCCGTCAATCTGAGCGACCTCGCCGCAATGGGTGCCGAACCCGCCTGGGCGACGCTGGCGCTCACGCTGCCCGAACCGGACGAACAATGGGTCCACGCCTTTGCCTCCGGGTTTTTCGCCCTGGCCGATAGCACCGGGGTGGCGTTGATCGGCGGCGATACGACGCGCGGCCCAATGACCATCTCGGTGCAGGTGGCGGGGCATGTGCCGCAAGGCAGTGCGTTGCGCCGTCACGGTGCGCGACCCGGCGATCAGGTATGGGTGACCGGTACCCTGGGTGATGCCGCGCTGGCGCTGGCCGGCCTGCAGGGCCGGGCGGAGGTTGCTGTCACCGATCGCAGCACGCTGGGAGCGCGGCTCGATCGTCCGATTCCGCGGATCGCCGAGGGCTGCGCCCTGCGCGGTCTGGCGCATGCGGCCATCGATATCTCCGATGGCCTGGGTGCCGATCTCGGCCACCTGCTTGACGCCAGCGGTGTCGGTGCGACCATCCACGCCACGCGGCTCCCGTTGTCTGCGGCCATGGAACGGCATCTTGGCACCAGCGGCAATTGGGCGCTGCCGTTGGGCGGGGGTGACGACTACGAGCTCTGTTTCACGGCGCCGGAGTCGGCGCGGGGGGCGATCGAAGCGCGCTTTGCCCGACTCGGCACGCGGTGCACCGCCATTGGCCGCATCGACGAGCGACCCGGTCTGCGTTGCATCATCGCAGACGGCGAGATCATCGATCCGCGCACCCTGGGATACCAGCACTTCACGGGTGCGGGCGAGTGAAACGCAACCGCGTGCCGCCCAGCGTCTGGCGCAATCCGGTGCATTTTCTGGCCTGCGGCTTCGGCAGCGGCGCCATGCCGGTAGCGCCAGGCACCTTCGGCACGCTGGTCGCGATCCCCATCTATCTGCTGTTGGAACCGCTCGCCCTGTGGACCTATCTGGCGGTCACCGCGCTGCTTTTTCTGGTCGGCATCGGACTGTGCGAAACCACCGCCCGTGATTTCGGTGTGCACGATCATGGCGGTATCGTCTGGGACGAGATCGTCGGCTACCTGGTCACCATGAGCCTGGCACCCAGCGGCTGGCAATGGATCGTGGCGGGATTCCTGCTGTTTCGTCTCTTCGACATCCTCAAACCCTGGCCCATCCGCAGCCTCGATCGTGGCGTGACGGGCGGCGTCGGTATCATGATTGATGATTTTCTCGCCGGGATATACTCTGCAGTAATCTTGTTTGGCATTTCCATTTTGCTGCGTTAAGGCGATGCCGATCACCACTGCTGTGAGAGGATCGGGATACTGCCACATCTCGAAAAGGCTCTGCCATGGACCGGTTCGATCGCATCTATGCACTGCACAAGATCCTGAGCAGTCGCCGCACGCCCATTTCGCGTGAGACGTTACAGGAAAAACTGGAGTGCTCGCGCGCCACGGTCCAGCGGGCCATCGACGATCTCCGCACCTATCTCGGGGCGCCCGTCCAATACGACCGCGAATACAACGGCTATCGACTCGATGACAACGCCGGTGCGCTGTTTGAGCTGCCGGGATTGTGGTTTAACCCGTCCGAACTTCATGCCCTGCTTGCCGCTCACCGGTTGTTGACACCGACGCAGCCCAGCCTGCTCGAAGACGAGCTTATTCCGTTACGACAACGTATCGAGCACTTGCTTGCACATCGCAAGGCGGGTAACCGCGAACTGCTCGAACGCGTGCGTATTTTGCAAATGGCGCCGCGCCCGGTGGATATGGACGTGTTTCGCAAGGTCGCCACCGCCACAGTCGAGCGCGCTCGTTTCAAGGTGCTCTATCATGGACGCGCACGCGACGCGATCACCGAGCGCTGGCTCTCCCCGCAGCGGCTGGTGCACTACCGTGCCAACTGGTATCTCGACGCGTGGTGTCACCTGCGCCGGGCGCTGCGCAGTTTTTCGCTCGACCGTTTGCATATCGTCGCGGTTGAGGGCACCGCAAAAGAGATCGACGAAAAGCGGCTCGATCGCCACTTCGCCTCCGCCTATGGCATCTTTGCCGGCGAACCCAAGCACACCGCCGTACTGCGTTTCACCAGCGCCGCCGCGCGCTGGGTGGCCGACGAGCAGTGGCACCCGCAGCAGGAATCGAAAGTCTTGGAAGACGGCGCTGTGGAGCTGCGCATCCCCTACAGCGATCCGCGCGAGCTGATCATGGATATTCTCAAGTATGGCGCGGATGTCGAAGTGCTGCGTCCGGCGAAGTTGCGGCGCGAGGTGGTAAAACGCCTACTATCAGCGCTCGCTGTTTATAAAAGCGTGTGAAGCACACCCCCTCCCGGGTTGGGACGACTCCAGGGATGGAGGAGGTAAACGGAGTCTGGAACACGAGTCGAGAGGGTGGGGGTTAGGGACACGATTATTGATCTCATGGTATCGATTGGAAACTCAACGAGCGCCACGCCATGTCACAACCCATGATCTACCGAATCAAAGTCACCCTCACCGGGAGCGCGCCTCCCATCTGGCGGCGCATCGAAGTGGAAGCCAACACCACGCTCGAAGAACTGCATGTCATCCTGCAGATTGCGATGGGCTGGACCGACAGCCATCTACACGCCTTTCGCGTAGGAGGGGTCGTCTACAGTGGGCGCGATTCCGAATATTTCGACGGTCTGCGAGACGAGGCGGGTGTGCGTCTCAACGGTGTTGCTGCCGAAGGCGAAACCGTCTATTACGAGTACGATTTCGGAGACGGCTGGGATCACGAACTCAAGATCGAAAAGGTGCGTCCGCTCGATCCGGGCGACCGCTACCCGCGCTGTCTTGCCGGTGAGCGCGCTTGCCCGCCCGAGGACTGCGGCGGTATCCCGAGCTACGAACGGTTGCTCCGAATTCTGGCTGATTTGGATGACGAAGAGCACGAAGAGACCCGCGACTGGCTGGGCAACGACTTCGATCCCGATGCCTTCGATCTGCAGGAGGTCAACGCGATGCTGGAAGAAGCCGAAGCGGACGAACTCATCGGATTTTCACCCGTGGAACTGCTTACCGACGCCGAACTTGCCACCCTCGATGAACCGGCATTGATCGATATCTTGCGCCGCTCGGGCGATCGCGCTCCACGCAATCTGATCGATGCTTGCGCCGCACGCGGTGATGCCATGGTGCAGGCCCTGGCAAGCGTGCTCTCCGCACCGGCCTTTTGGAGCGACGATATCGACGATGGCAACTGGTGGCTGCGCCAGCACGCCGCCATGATCCTCGGTCTGATCGACACCGAAAACGCAGGTCGGGAGTTGGTGGCGCTGATGCGTCGGCTGGACAGGGAGGATGACGACAACACGCAGGATTGGTTGGCTGGGAATTGGCCGGCGCTTTACACTAATAAACCGGTTTCCCTGGCGCCCGAGCTGCGGCGCTTGGCGGAAGATCGCGCGCACGACTGGTACATCCGCATCAACGCCGCCGAGACCTATCTCGCCCTCGCCCAACGCGGCGGTGAAAGTGTGTTCGAAACGGCGCTCGATTGGGCCGCTGCGATGGCTGCCGACGAGCAGGAGGAATGGACGCTTCGCCTGAACCTGGGCGGTGAGTTGCTCGATTCGCCCCGTCCCCGTCACCGGCTGTTGCTCGAAATGCTCGCCTCACGACAAACGGGTCTCGGTAAACACTTCGAAGCACGTGATATCGAAGACTCCTACGCCCGGGGCGTAGACGCACCGGAGTGGGAACGCTTCACCAATCCATGGGCGTTCCACGACCCCGATGTGATTAGAGCCCGCCAGGAACGCTGGGCCGAAGAAGAGGCGCGAAGGCCTGAAAACGAGCAGCAAGGAGAGGTTTTGCCTTTCCAGGACTGGGCTGCACCCTATGTGCGCGAAACACCGAAGATTGGCCGTAACGATCCCTGCCCCTGTGGTAGTGGCAAGAAGTACAAGAAGTGTTGTTTGCATTAGGTGTGGGTGCGGCTGATACAGAAAAATCAGGTAAGACCAGCGCCGGCCTCATCAATTGAGGCTCCCGGCTGGTAAATAGGGAAGTTCACAGCAAAATAAAAGGAACACGTCATGAACCGTTGCCGTTACAGCACCACCCGCGTTGGGCGACCAAGAAAGTCGCGCATCTTTCGAAACCGGGTGAAGGTGCTCAGTGGTGTCTGACAAGGAATCAAAACACCCGACCGTGGAGATCAGTTTCGAGGGTGATTTCAGTGAGCTACTCGCCGCGTTCGGTGATGGACTGTACGGGCCTGCCGGCTGGGTTGAGGTGGACGAAGAAGAACAGCTCGTGAAGGAGTTGGAGAAGGCGGGCAAGGAAGGTCGGCAACTGGTGTTATTGGCATTTCTCTTGGGATGGATAGTCGGAGGGTGACCATGGAGCTTTCTTTGGAAGGACGCCCTAAACCAATTGCGCATGCTACTAAGGACGCCAACGGCATCTGGCGCGAACCGCATGACCTGGAAGCACATCTGTTAGGAGTGGCTGAGCTGGCCGCAGCTTACGGTGAAAGCTTCGGGGCGAAGGAGTGGGCGCACGTGGCAGGTTTATGGCACGATCTGGGAAAGTTTCGAGCGCGCTTTCAACGCTATATCCGCACCGTCAGCGGCTTCGAAGCCGATGCCCATATAGAGGGACAAGCGGGTAAAGCGCCGCACTCCACGGCGGGGGCGCTGCTGGCATGCGATAGATTTGGTGAGAAAGGGCGGGTGCTTGCCTACCTGATTGCCGGCCACCACGCAGGGCTGTCTGATTGGCACTCGGAGAATTCCAGCCTGCAGCACCGTCTGGAGTTGGATGACAGCCGCGCTGAGCTGAACGAGGCGCTGGTCGAGTCTCCTCCCGATACCATTCTCGACCCCGGTACATTCTCCGCGGATCTGCGTGCCGTTCCAGGTGGAAAAGAGGGATTCGCGTTGTGGATCCGGATGCTCTTTTCCTGCCTGGTGGACGCCGATTTTCTCGATACCGAAGCCTACATGAATTCGGAAAAGGGTAGTCTGCGCGGTGACTGGCCGGAGATTCCGCAACTGCTCGACATGTTAGACCATCACATGGCCATGTTTACCGCGGACGCCCCAAACACACTGGTTAACAAACTCCGTGCCGAGATACTGGTTCAATGTCGCGCCAAGGCTGCCGAGCCGCCCGGTCTATTTTCCCTTACGGTGCCGACCGGCGGCGGCAAGACGCTCTCCAGTCTGGCCTTCTCGCTGGAACACGCTAAACGTCACAGCAAGCGCCGCGTGATCTACGTCATACCGTATACAAGCATCATTGAGCAGACGGCGGATATCTATCGTTCGATCTTCGGCGACGCGGTAATCGAGCATCACAGCAATGCGGAATCCGATCCTGAGCGGGAGAGTCACAAGTCGCGCCTGGCGTGTGAAAACTGGGACGCGCCTATCGTTGTCACCACGAACGTCCAGTTCTTCGAATCGCTGTTCGCAGCGCGCACTTCCCGTTGCCGCAAGTTGCACAATATCGTTGATAGCGTCGTGGTGCTGGATGAGGCGCAATTGCTCGACCCGCACTTTCTTCAGCCCATTCTCGACACGCTCAGGCTGCTCACCGATCACTACGGCGTGTCGGTCGTGCTGTCCACTGCGACCCAGCCGGCCTTGAGTACACGCGAATACTTCGACCCGGCGAAAAGCCGGCGCGGCTTGGACAACGTGCGCGAAATCATCACCGATCCCGATACCCTTTACCGTGACTTGAAGCGCGTCGAAGTGAACCTGCCGAGCGATTTGAATACACCTGCGGCATGGGAGGTGCTGGCCAGAGAGATGGCGGCCCACGACAGCGTGCTAGCTATCGTCAATACACGTAAACACGCCAGGGAACTGCACCGATTCATGCTGCCGGGCACGCTGCACCTCTCCGCCCTGATGTGCGGCGCTCACCGCTCAGCGGTCATCGACGACATCAAGGCCAGCCTCAAGACGGGTGCACCGACGCGAGTGGTGAGTACGCAGCTGGTCGAGGCCGGCGTCGATCTCGATTTTCCGGTGGTCTATCGTGCCCTGGCCGGTCTCGACTCCATAGCCCAGGCGGCGGGCCGCTGCAACCGCGAAGGGTGGTTGAACGCCGAGGGAAGGATGGGGGTCGTCAAAGTTTTTGTGCCGCCGCAGCCAGCACCGCTGGGAATGTTGCGCACCGGTGAGGATGCCTGCAAATCGGTACTTCACGGCTATTCGGGTGATGTGCTGGACCGCGCGCTGTTCAGTCGCTATTTCGAGCGCCTATATCACGACTGCGAGCTGGATGCAGAGGGTATCGGTAAGCTGCTGGAGGTGGACGGCGGAAAGCTGGCCGTCAATTTCCGCACCGCCGCCGAACGCTTCCGGCTCATCAAGGACGGCGACACCGTGCCGGTCCTTGTGCTCTACCGTGGGCGTGATGGCAAGGACGGCACCATAGATACCCTGATTGGCACCCTGCACAAGGAGGGACCTCAACGCTGGCTAATGCGGAAGCTGCAGCGCTATACGGTCAATGTCCGGATGCGCGACGCGCAGCGCCTCGTGAATCAAGGTGACATCGAAGAGTTGATGCCCGGGTTGTTCGTCCAAGTAAATTCGCTACTTTACGATTCGGTAGTTGGTCTGCAAACGGAGGAGATATCAGCCGCTGCGGCTGGACTCGTTTTATGAGGGAGGGATATGAAAACTTACTGTCTTGAAGTCTCCGGTGACTTCGCCTGCTTCACCCGCCCGGAAATGAAGGTGGAGCGGGTGAGCTACGACGTCATCACGCCCTCTGCTGCGCGGGCGATGTTCGAGGCGATCCTGTGGAAGCCGGCCATCCGTTGGCACCTGCGCAGGATCGAAGTGCTCAAGCCGATCCGCTGGATCAGCCTGCGGCGCAACGAGGTGGCCAGTGTCGTCTCCACTCGCAACGTGGAGACGACGATGAAGACCGGCACGGGCGATCTGGCGCTCTATATCGAGGAGGACCGCCAGCAGCGCGCCGGACTGTTCCTGCGTGACGTGGCCTACCGGCTCCATGCCGATCTGGAGTTCATTGCCGGGCGTGATCCACAATTCAACGCCGCCAAGTACCACGAGATGTTCGAGCGGCGTGCGGGCAAGGGGCAGTGCATCAACCAGCCCTACCTGGGGTGCCGGGAGTTCGCTGCCGGTTTTCGCTTGATGAAGAGCGTTGATGGCGAACCTGCACCGATCACTGAGAGTCGCGATCTCGGCTTCATGCTTTATGACATGGACTTCACTGATCCGGCAGACCCGGCGCCGCGCTTCTTCCGTGCTCATCTGGAGAATGGGGGGGTCAACGTTCCCGCCTGGGATAGCGAGGAGGTGCGCGGATGATCCTGCAAGCGCTCAACGATTACTACCGGCGCAAGCAAGCCGACTCCGATCCAAAGAACCGTCTACCGGCTTTCGGACTGGAGGAGAAGGAAATTCCATTTATCATCGAAATCGATGTGCAGGGTCGGTTGGTAAACATTGCCGATACCCGTTCGGGCGACGGCAAGAAGAGGACGGCGCAGCGCTTCCTGGTGCCGCAAGGAGTGAAGAAGACCTCCGGTGTAGCGGCCAATCTGTTGTGGGATACGGCCGAGTATGTGCTGGGTGTCGATACCCGTGGCAAGCCGGAACGCGTCGCCGAGCAGCATGCGGCCTTTCTCGCGCGTATAGAGGCATTGCCGGAGGCGGTGCGCAGCGATGCCGGGATAAAGGCCGTCCAAGCCTTTCTGAATACGCTTGATCTGGAGCACTTCGAGCCGTTGCCAATCTGGGAAGAGGTGCGCGTGGGCACTCCACTGATGACATTCCGCCTCAACAGCGATGTGGGGCTGATATGCCAACGTTCGGCAGTGGTTGCCGCCACAGATACCGCCTCTGATGCGGATGATGCGCACTGCGTTTGTCTGGTAACGGGCGGGGAAGGCGCCATCGAGCGGCTTCACCCGGCCATCAAAGGTGTATGGGGCGCCCAGACCTCTGGCGCGAATATCGTTTCCTTCAACCTGAATGCCTTCCGCTCATACGGCAAGGCCCAGGGCGAAAACGCTCCTATCGGAAGGTCTGCCGTATTTGCCTACACCACGGCGTTGAACCATCTGCTGGCAAAGGAGTCTCGTCAGCGTGTCCAGGTAGGTGATGCCTCCACGGTGTTCTGGGCCGAGGAACCTCACGATCTGGAATCCATGGTCCCGGACCTGTTCGGAGAACCGCCCAAGGACGATCCGGATCGTGGCGTGACGGCTTTGAAGGCACTCTACAAGTCGGTCGATTCTGGCAACTTCTCCTTGGGTGACGCCGATACCCGTTTCCATGTGCTGGGTCTGGCGCCCAATGCCGCGCGAATCAGCATCCGCTTCTGGGAGACGGCCCCGGCGCTTAATCTGGCGCGACGGCTGCGTCGTCATTTTGACGACATCCGCGTTGCCCGAGCACTCCACGATCCGGAACATCTCTCGCTGTTCCGTCTGCTGACGGCCTGTGCGGTGCTAGGCAAGGCCGATAACATCCCGCCTAAACTCGGCGGCGAAGTCATGCGCGCCATCCTGGAGGATCTGCCCTATCCGGCGACACTGCTCAACGCCGCGGTGCAGCGCTGTCGGGCGGAACAGAAGGTGACCTATCCGCGGGCGGCGGCCATCAAGGCGTGCCTGAATCGAAACATTCGATATGCAAACCGCACCCGAAACCAAGAAGAGAGGGAGTTCAAGATCATGCTCGACATCGAAAATCCCAACCCAGCCTACCGTCTGGGCCGCCTGTTCGCCGCGCTGGAGAAGATACAGGAAGAGGCCAGCCCCGGTCTCAATGCCACCATTCGCGACCGCTACTATGGCGCGGCCTCCAGCACGCCGGTGGCGGTATTCACAACCTTGCTGCGATTGAAGAACCACCATATCGGCAAGCTTAGCCTGGGGCGCGCCGTGCAAATGGAAAAACTGCTAGGCGAGATCATTGACGGGCTGGACGATTTTCCCCGGCACTTGCCATTGCCGGAGCAGGGCCGTTTCGCACTCGGTTATTACCACCAACGCCAAGCCTTTTTTACTAAATCTGAAGCCACTAAATACCAGGAGGGAACCCAATGAGCCTGACCAATCGCTACGACTTTGTGCTGTTGTTTGACGTGAAAGACGGCAATCCCAACGGCGATCCGGACGCCGGCAACCTGCCGCGCCTGGACGCCGAAACCGGATTTGGTTTGGTCACCGACGTATCGCTCAAACGCAAGGTGCGCAACTTTGTCGGTCTGGTAAAGGGAGAGCTGCCGCCGTTCGAGATCTACGTAAAGGAGAAAGCGGTTTTAAACAACCAGCACAAGCGCGCCTATGTCGGTATTGGCCGCGAAGACTTGTTGGCTGGTGATGATAAGAAACGCAAAGGAGGCGAGGCCGCTGATGAGGCCAAAGCGTGGATGTGTCGCAACTTCTTCGACGTGCGTACCTTTGGCGCTGTTATGTCCACCGGAGTCAATTGCGGTCAGGTACGCGGTCCAGTACAGCTCACTTTCGCACGCTCCATCGATCCCATCGTTGCCCAAGAGCATTCCATTACCCGTATGGCGGTGGCGACCGAGGCCGAGGCGGAGAAACAGGAAGGCGACAATCGCACCATGGGTCGCAAGCACACGGTGCCTTACGGCCTCTACTTGGCGCACGGTTTCGTTTCCAGCTTCCTCGCCAAGCAGACCGGATTTTCCGAAGAGGATCTGGAACTGCTGTGGCAGGCGCTGGAGCAGATGTTCGAACACGATCGTTCCGCTGCCCGTGGGGAGATGAGCACGCGTGGCCTCTATGTGTTCAAACATGACTCAGAACTGGGCAACGCTCCGGCCCACGCGTTGTTTGAGCGTATAAAGCTACAGATCAGGGGCGGCGTGACGGTGCCGCGCAACTTCACCGACTATGAGGTTGCCGTAGCCGAGGCCAGCTTACCAGCGGGTGTCAACCTGATCCGGCGTATCGGGTAGCGATGGCGGGGGAGGATGATGCCGTCCCCATCTCCGCCCTCCAACACTGGGCCTATTGTCCGCGCCAGTGTGGGTTGATTCATCTCGAACAGGCGTTCGCGGAGAACATCCACACGGCGCGGGGGCAGGCGGTGCACCATTTGGTGGATACTCCGGGTTACGAGGTGCGGGCTGGGGTGCGGATTGAGCGGGCCTTGCCGATTTGGTCGGAGCAGTTGGGTCTCATCGGCAAGGCCGACGTGGTGGAGTTCCATCCCGACGGGACGGTTTACCCAGTGGAGTTCAAGCATGGCCGCAAGCGGCGGGCGGTGCATGATGATCTTCAACTCGCCGCGCAAGCACTATGTCTTGCGGAGATGATGGGTCGACCGGTAGACCGCGGCGCTATTTACCACGCCAGCAGCCGGCGGCGGCGCGAGGTGGAGGTGACGGTGGATTTGGTCCGGCTGGTCGGGGAGATGGCTGCAGCCATTCGTACCATGTTGGCTTCAGGAAATTTGCCGCCACCAGTCAATGACAGCCGTTGCCGGGAGTGTTCGTTGAAGGAGATCTGTCAGCCAGAGGCTGTGGCCATGCGGGGGCGGCAGCAGCATGCGGCAAAGGAGCTTTTCGAGGTTGATGACACGGAGATCACTCCGTGAACAGGCGGGAAAGGCATTGTGCGGGGCTCAGCACTTCCACGCCGCATTCAGGCGGGAAGTGGCGCCTGTTGCCGGTGATGATAGGACAGGTCGCCGCCAAGGCGGCAGCGATGAAAGGGGCGTCATCAGGGTCTGGCAGGCGGAGTGGCGCTACAGGTGGTGGTGCGATTCGCTGTCCATCTTCACGCAGTCGCGCCAGAAACTCGGCCACCAGCACCGGGGCGATGTTGAACCGCGGGCGGCTCAGCACGTCCCGATACTCGGCTTCGATGGTTATGTCGTATACCAGGATCAGTCGTTTCTGTTCAACCTCGTGCAGCAGCTTGCCGGGGGTGCCGTGGGGGGTGAGGAAGGCCGAAACCCAGACGCTGGTATCAACGATTACCCGCATCGCGCTCGCGCCTTTCCTTGCGTGCCGCCGCGATTTCGGCGTCGATCTCATCCATGGTCATTTTGTCGAGTCCCAATTCAGCGGCCCGCTTGTGCTGTTCCGCCAGCAGGCGGTCGAACCTCGCCCAGCGCAAGGCGCGCAGCGTACTCTCCAGTTCTTGCGGATCGGTGTGGACAATCACGGCAAACGGCTTACCGTTACGGGTAACGACGATCTCCTCGCCGGCTTCCAGCTTCTCCCACACCTTGGCCGATTCGGCGCGCAATTCTCGTGCAGTAATGAAGTCCATAACCATCTCCGGTACACATTTGTGTACACAAAATAGACCTAATGCACACCATTCTCAACACTTTATATGTCATGACCCCGGGCGCCTATGCGCACTTGGAGAACAATACCGTGCGCATAGATGTGGAAAAGGAAAAGCGCCTGCAAGTACCGCTGCACCATCTGGAGGGATTGGTCTGCTTTGGCAACGTCATGGTGTCGCCTTTTCTCATCCATCGCTTGGCGGATGAAGGTAAGTCGTTGGTTCTATTGGAAGATTCTGGGAGATTCAAGGCTCGCTTGGAAGGGCCGGTTTCGGGCAACATACTGCTGCGCCAGGCCCAACACCGGGCGGCCGGTGACCGCGCCTTTGTCGTGAAAGTCTCTCGTGCCGTGGTGGCGGGCAAACTGAAGAACAGCCGATCCGTGGTTTTGCGGGGAGCTCGCGAGGCATCGACGCTGAAAGAGGCGGAAACCTTAACTCGCAAAGCCCAAAACCTCGCTGCTTCCTTGCGAGCCACCAAGGAAGCCCCGGACCTGGACACCCTGCGCGGCATTGAAGGGGAGGCGGCCCGAGGTTATTTCGAAGCGCTAAACCTGGTTATCAAACCCAACGCACGTGAGTATTTTGTGCTCAACGGGCGAACCCGCCGGCCACCGCGAGATCGTTTCAACGCGTTGCTTTCATTTCTCTACTCCATGCTAATGAATAGTTGTCGTTCGGCGTTAGAGGTGGCGGGCTTGGATCCGCAACTGGGTTTCCTGCATGCCGTACGCCCCGGTCGCGCTGCCTTCGCACTGGATCTGCAAGAGGAGTTTCGTTCGGTTATTGCCGATCGTTTGGCACTGACGTTGATTAATCGGGGTCAGGTTACGGTTGGCGACTTTGACGAACGTGAGGGTGGCGCGGTGATGCTCAACGAGCAGGGTCGTCGCAAGGTCGTGACCGCTTGGCAGGAGCGCCGACAGGACGAGGTAACGCACCCGATATTGGAAACCAGCATGCCCATCGTGTTGTTGCCGTTGATGCAAGCGCGCTTCATGGCACGCACCGTGCGAGGCGAGATGGAAGGCTATGTGCCCTACCTGGCCAAATAGGAATCCATAGTGCTAATTATCGTAACCTATGATGTGTCGACGGAAACGCGGGCAGGGCGCCGTCGCCTGCGCCGTGTCGCCAAGGTGTGTGAATCTGTCGGACAACGAGTTCAGAAATCGGTCTTCGAGTGCCAGGTCAATGAAATGCAATTCGAGGAACTGGAACGGTCGCTTCTCGTAGAGATCGACGAGTCGGAGGACAACTTGCGCTTCTACCGCATCACTGAACCAACAGAATTGCGAGTTAGGGAGTACGGGAATTTCCGATCGGTCGACTTCGAAGGAACGCTCGTTGTATGACGCGCGAACCCTCAGTATCGCTAGATTGCGGGGAGGTTCGCGGATACGCGAACCTATTGTTCTTTAACAATTTGGCAGTTCTTGAACGCCGAAACGCACGATTACTTCGTCACCATCTGTCGAGGTTCGCGCATTCAGGTGTATTTCTGTATTCGCAGCCAGAGGTTGCGAAAACGGAGCATCACCCGCTCTCACGAGCGGGTGCGGATTGAAACTGCCAATCTCCATCGCCATATTCAGCGGCGACATTGCATCACCCGCTCTCACGAGCGGGTGCGGATTGAAACAGATGGTGCCGATGATTACGTGAAGGTCAACACCTGCATCACCCGCTCTCACGAGCGGGTGCGGATTGAAACTCGGGGATTTACGACGTTCATCCCGAAACCAAGGTGCATCACCCGCTCTCACGAGCGGGTGCGGATTGAAACGTTATGATCTTTGGTGAATACATGATCGTCGATGGGCATCACCCGCTCTCACGAGCGGGTGCGGATTGAAACCAGAAGATCAAGAAGCCCCGCTACCAGCGTCAACGCATCACCCGCTCTCACGAGCGGGTGCGGATTGAAACAAACTGTCTCTGTAGTCGCAGCGGCTGATCTGTCGCATCACCCGCTCTCACGAGCGGGTGCGGATTGAAACCCCCTCCCGCATGGCCCCTACCTTGGGGCCATGCGCATCACCCGCTCTCACGAGCGGGTGCGGATTGAAACAAGCCGATCTCTATGTCGACAACGACAGCCTGATCGCATCACCCGCTCTCACGAGCGGGTGCGGATTGAAACTTGATCATCTCAAGCGTGACGTCCTCGGTACCGCGCATCACCCGCTCTCACGAGCGGGTGCGGATTGAAACGCGCTCACGCGCCATCACCATCGTGCGCACAGAGGCATCACCCGCTCTCACGAGCGGGTGCGGATTGAAACACCTCGCGCTCGAGGAGCAGTTCCGCCTCCCAGGCATCACCCGCTCTCACGAGCGGGTGCGGATTGAAACTGGAAGCCCTGCCGCTGCGACGAGTTGCCCGATCGCATCACCCGCTCTCACGAGCGGGTGCGGATTGAAACAAAGAGATGATCGCCGAAAACCGCAAGCTCGAAGGCATCACCCGCTCTCACGAGCGGGTGCGGATTGAAACAAGGCGGGTATGTTCGCGCGCCAGACCGGCAAGAGCATCACCCGCTCTCACGAGCGGGTGCGGATTGAAACAGGTGATCCCAGGCTTACCTGATTGTCGTCGGTGATGCATCACCCGCTCTCACGAGCGGGTGCGGATTGAAACTAATTCCCACCCGGAAGATCCCGACCATTCGCCTGCATCACCCGCTCTCACGAGCGGGTGCGGATTGAAACCGGCGTGGTGTCGGTGAACTGGATCAACGACCAAGCATCACCCGCTCTCACGAGCGGGTGCGGATTGAAACATCGAGATCCGTGATGGGCGCCACCAGCGGCGCCTGCATCACCCGCTCTCACGAGCGGGTGCGGATTGAAACTTGTGCACCAGGCGCCGTTCGACGGCATCGAACAGCATCACCCGCTCTCACGAGCGGGTGCGGATTGAAACCCGACAACGCATGGCTGCACCCATGTCCACTTACCGCATCACCCGCTCTCACGAGCGGGTGCGGATTGAAACCTATTTGCGCAGCTGATCCTCCAGTATTACCTGTGCATCACCCGCTCTCACGAGCGGGTGCGGATTGAAACTGCGGGTGCGGTTGGCGCGGGCGCTTTGGGTGCCGCATCACCCGCTCTCACGAGCGGGTGCGGATTGAAACAGTCATCGGCGCCCTCGCGAGCCGAGACTGGGCGGGCATCACCCGCTCTCACGAGCGGGTGCGGATTGAAACTCTAAAGCCGTCGCTCCGGCGGTAATCAACCGCACGCATCACCCGCTCTCACGAGCGGGTGCGGATTGAAACTGGCGGGAATGGGATGACGCCGGCCGCCCCGTCAGCATCACCCGCTCTCACGAGCGGGTGCGGATTGAAACGTGATTCACTCCGCACACAACGGCGACGCGCAAAGCATCACCCGCTCTCACGAGCGGGTGCGGATTGAAACACAAACATCGGTGGCGCATGCTCGGAGGTCGGCCTGCATCACCCGCTCTCACGAGCGGGTGCGGATTGAAACCTATTTGCGCAGCTGATCCTCCAGTATTACCTGTGCATCACCCGCTCTCACGAGCGGGTGCGGATTGAAACTGCGGGTGCGGTTGGCGCGGGCGCTTTGGGTGCCGCATCACCCGCTCTCACGAGCGGGTGCGGATTGAAACACTATGGGACATCGAGCGGGACGTATACGGACTATGCATCACCCGCTCTCACGAGCGGGTGCGGATTGAAACCAACGATCAGACGGCGAAGTGCTGGGCAAATCCAGCATCACCCGCTCTCACGAGCGGGTGCGGATTGAAACATTTTCCTGCTCATCAACAACGGTGATCGCTCACGCATCACCCGCTCTCACGAGCGGGTGCGGATTGAAACCGCTGATTGATCTGCGAGGTAGCATCGTCCGTCATGCATCACCCGCTCTCACGAGCGGGTGCGGATTGAAACGCGGTAAACCCAGCAATATTCGCGCGATTAGCGACGCATCACCCGCTCTCACGAGCGGGTGCGGATTGAAACCTCGGCATCGCCTGCGGCGTGTGGGTGATGTCGGGCATCACCCGCTCTCACGAGCGGGTGCGGATTGAAACGTCTTGGACCAGAACGGAACGAACGAAGCGCGAAGGCATCACCCGCTCTCACGAGCGGGTGCGGATTGAAACGAGTCGGTGGCGGTAGCGGTGACGTACAGCGTGGGCATCACCCGCTCTCACGAGCGGGTGCGGATTGAAACCATCGTATCGGCGTAGGGGTAGCCGAGCTTTGTCGCATCACCCGCTCTCACGAGCGGGTGCGGATTGAAACATCTGCACCCAACGATCAAGATAGATAGCCGCCTGCATCACCCGCTCTCACGAGCGGGTGCGGATTGAAACATGAGTTCGCCGCGCGATACGAGTTCCAGGTTGTGCATCACCCGCTCTCACGAGCGGGTGCGGATTGAAACGAGTTGCGTCTTGAACACTTTTTGCTGCTGATAAGCATCACCCGCTCTCACGAGCGGGTGCGGATTGAAACCCTGAGTACAGCGTTAAATCCGCTGCCGCCGGACGGCATCACCCGCTCTCACGAGCGGGTGCGGATTGAAACCAACGGTTTCGGGGGCATGACCCAAAATACATTGGCATCACCCGCTCTCACGAGCGGGTGCGGATTGAAACCGGTTGCCCACGACATATCAAACCCGGCAGCGACGCATCACCCGCTCTCACGAGCGGGTCAAGCACTTATCAATGGACATTCTCAGGGGTGGCACACCACTAGACGAGTGATCCCCGTGTTCGAAGTTTTGACCTGCAAGTCCACTCACCCCTATTGCGGCTCGATCGTCCACTCGTGCGCGCAACGACGGCATTTCACCAGAAACCGCGCGGTATTGGACAGGACGTCGTAGCGACCGTAACACCCGCATTTCCCGCAGGTCGAGTGGTTGGCATAGCGTTGCGCCGACATGATCTTTTTGGTGAATGTCATCCATGAATGAAATCCCATCAGCCCGATGAAATAGAGCGCTGCCAGCGTGATGTAAGGTGTGATCCCAGGCGCACTGAACCCGACGAACTCCAGAATCGCGACGATGATCAGTCCGCACAGCAGGCAGGTCGTCAGCCAGGCAAAGCTGTACAACAATTGCCGCTCGTACCAGCGGCGAAAGCCGAGCTTGGCGATGGAGTGGGCAGGTTCCATGCGCGGGTCACCGGGTTGAGAAGAGGAGTGCTGCGGAGGCGTGCCTTGATCAGAAGCTAGTTCGGGATCGGCGGCGGGTCAAGGCGAGTCCGGGCTTAATGTGAAGGGTCGCCGCGAGGGGCGGCAACGGCGGGAATGGGGTGTTGACCCGCCGCCCTGATCTATGGGGCGCATGCGGGTCGGCTGGTCGAGAAGTTCAGGCGTGAAAATGAGCGGGGGTGCGATCGAGTTCGTCGAGCACCCGTGTGGTCACCAATGGTCCTCGAATGTGGTGAAAAGAGTCGTTGGCCACCCTTGCCATGCCGAGGACTATGACCGGCAGAAGAGGATTGCCCCTCTCATCGCAGTAGTTATTCCGGATCTCGGTCAGGGCTTCTTCGTTGTTGGCCATCGCGACCACCATATCGGGCAGACCCTGGTCGGCAGGATCGAACCAGGTGTAGTGGCGGGCGCGGTCGCGTGCGGTGGAAAGCGTGACAATCCCATTCAGCAGACGGCGTTCGATCTGGCCGATGCCTACTGCCAACAGACTGAAATTCCGCTCAACATTCATTCTGATCTCCTTGCCGGGTTATCGTGTGACGATCCAGGCATCTTTTGCGCCGCAGGTAGCCTGTAGAGATGCAAGGTACACGCCAATCAATCAAATTTCTCGAATGTTAATGATTAAACAATCAGATAAGTGGTGCCGGGTTTTACAACGGCACCAGGGGTTTCTGACGACAAATGTTGAAAAGTGACATTGAGCGTCACTGCAGGCGGCCGGAGGGCGCTGTTGAACCGGCCGTGGAGCCCATGCGTGGCTACTCCGCCAGCAGCCATTCCCATTCGTGACCGCAGGCAGGATCGCCCAGCAGCATGGCGAGTTCAGCAACGGCTTCGCTGAGCATCTCTTCGAATTTCCAGGGTGGATGGGCGATCAGGAGGAGGCTCGAACCGAGCATACCGGGACGGTGCGCCCCATCAGGCAGACTCGACTCCGCGCGCAGCACTGTTCGTTGACCGCTGTGCCATACGGTGTCGAGATAAGCGAGTGCGACTCCCTGTGGGTGAGTAGCCGCAGGGGGTGCGTCAGCACCACGTGCCTGTGCACATCGGCACCATTGCCGGCGTGTAGGCCAGGCAGATAGCTGAGCAGGGTGCGGGGCTAGCGGCGGTTGTACTTGGTGGCGTTGCCGCGGGCCAGATCGACCGGATACTTTTCGGCATTGATGCGCAGTTTGTCCCGTACCGCGCGATCGAGGTCTATCCCCAGCTGATCGGCGAGGCGGAGCAGGTAGATCTGGACATCGGCGATCTCCTGGCGTGCCATTTCGAGGTCTTTGCCGTGCGGATCGAGGGTGCGGGACTGCTCTTCACTCAGCCACTGGAAGAGCTCGAGCAGTTCACCGGCCTCGGCGGTGAGTGCCATGGCCAGGTTCTTGGGACTCTGGAACCGTTCCCAGTCGCGCTCGCGCACAAAGGTGCGAAGCTGTCGTTGCAGGGCTTCGATATCCATGACCTAGCGTGAAATGCCGATGCCAATACCGATGCGAAACTGCGGTTTACCGTAGTCGCTGGGCGGCCACAGCGCGCTCTGTTCGATCTGCAGCACCGGATAGCGGTACTCCGTAGCGCCGACGCGGCCGCTGCGCGAGGGCTGAACCGTGCCGACGAAGCTGGCGATTTTACCGGCGCTGTAGTCGAGCGTCTCCAGGTAGCCCTTTTTGACCGCGAGAATCCGCCCGAGCGGTGCACTGTCGGTATTGGGTCGGCCGCTGTCACCGAGCGGGTAGGCGAGCAGTTCCACCACCGACTCGTCCGCCTGATTGCGACTGCTGACGATCACACCCCCCCAGTGCACGCGTCTGCCGCTGGAGAGATCCAGGGTCTCGGTGGCGAGATCGGGCGACAAGCTCTTGTCGATGCCCTGGGTATCGAGTTTGGGCGTAGCCGCACAGGCGGTAATCAGCAGGCCGGCCAACAGCAGGGAAAGGGGACGCGCGCTCACTATGGGTTACTCGTCAGTAGGGGTGATACGGATGCCGCCACCACGGATAGGGGTAGCCCCAAGGATACCATGGGTCATCCCAGTAGGGCGGGTCGCGGCGGATCGGGCGTGGGCTCCACAGATGCAGCGCCTCGGTTGCCACTACCGGATAGGTGTAGAGGAAGTTCCCGATCTCTCGTGACGATGGAGCACTCAAGGTGCCGGTGAGCGTGATTTCGCTGTCGGCGGTGTAGATCAGCGGATCGAGGAATTCGCGGGTGTGCGCGATAAAGCGCCCCAGTGCAGCCCCCGTAACAGTGGGGCGCCCCGCTGCATCGAGGGGCCGCGCCAGGATCTCGACCTGGCTTCCTGTTGCGAGATTCTCGACCTTGATGATGACACCGCCCCAGCGCACTCGCTCGCCGATATGGGCAGGGGGCACGCGCAACACTGTGTGCAGATCGGGTGCTTGGGGAAGGTCCTGTTGCAGGGATTTTGGCAACGGGCTCGCGCAGCCCGCGAGCGAGCTCAATACGACAGCCAACACGGCGCGGCGCAGCGTGGTACTCAAGAGTTCTCCCCCTTGCCCGATAAACGTAAACATAACCGGTTCCTTGGAGCGGTGCGGCTTTTAAAAAGTTCGCCCGAGAAGATGATGCGTACGAACCTCACCTTGGCCCTCGCAGTGTTGTTGGTAGCACAGAGCGCGATTGCCGCTGAGGACGAGCCACACCGGCCACCCATGCCCGATGCCGTGCCGGCCGCTGGCGCGCCCGCATCGCAGGCAGCCGTGCCTACGCCTCCTCCAACCTTTGAGGATGCCTTGGCGGCCTACGAAAGGCGTGAGTATAAACAGGCTTTCGAGATCTGGGAGGGACTCGCCAAGCTGGGCGATGCACGGTCGCAGTACCGATTGGGACTGATGTACGAGAAGGGCCAGTACGTGGTTTATGACGGCGAGCAGGCGTTGGGTTGGTATACCCGCGCCGCCGAGAGCAATGAACCCGACGCCCAGTACCGGTTGGCGCAGGCCCTGGAGAAGGGGCAGGGCCTGGAAGAGAATCCGATGCAGGCGGTGTTCTGGTACGCCCGCGCCGCAGCCAACGGCAGCGAGGCCGCCAAGAAGGATCTGCAACGTCTTCAGGAAGAGATTGACGACGTGGTTGCCAAGCAGCAGATCAGGGTCCTCGAAAAGGTTCAGGCGCAGGCGCGCCGCGAGGGATTTGAAGAGGGTGTCACCCAGGCCAAGCAGACCGCCGAGGCGGTGGCGCTGAAGCGCGAACTGGAACGCAAGCGCGAGGTGCGCAATCTGGAGCGACAGAGCGCGGAGCGCGAGCAGCGTCGCCAGCGCGAGTTCAAACAGGAACTGGAGGCCGCACGCAAGGCGACCATAGCGCAGGCGCTGCGCGATGAGGAAGAGCGCATTCGTCGCGAGGCCCTGGTCAATGTGCGCGGCGAAGTGCGCGAACAGATCCGTGCCGAGGCCGTCGCCGAGCTGCGCGGGGAGGTGCGGCAGGAGTTGCAACGCCGTGCGCGGAGCGACAGTCCGCAGACTCCGGTGCGGGATCTGCTTGCCGAGCGGCGTGCGGCACTGGATGCGCTGGCCGAACGTTCCGCGAAACAGGCGAAAACGACGGAACAGGCGATCACGGCTTTTGATGCCGGTCGTTACGATGAGGCGCTGAAGATCCTGCGCAAACTGGCCGCGGGCGATGAGTCCGTAGCGCTGGCCCGATATTACCTGGGGCGCGCCTACGAACAAGGGTCAGGGGTTGAGCGCGATGCGGCCCAGGCACGGAGCTGGTATCTGAGTGTTGCCGATACCGATTTGCTGGACGCGCAGGTGCGGCTGGCCGATCTGCTTTCGATGGGGGACACCGCGGTGCGGGATGACGCCCAGGCGGCGCGCTGGTACGAGCGCCGGGCTGAGGCGGGCGATCCCTACGCACGGGAGCGACTGATCCAACTCTATGGACCCTCCGGCCCGCTGCAGAATCCGGCGGAAGCGGTGCGTTGGGTGCGGCGCATGGCGGAAGCGGGCGCACCGGATTATCAGCGTCGTTTGGGCGACTACTATCGACTCGGTTACGGGGTGCCGCAAGATGCGCGCGAGGCGGTGGTCTGGTATCGGCAGGCGGCGGAGCAGGGCAATGCCGAAGCGCAGCTGCGCATGGGCGAGGCTTATGCCGGCGGTGATGGGGTGGCACGCTTTACGCCCGAGGCGGCGCGCTGGTATCGGGAGGCCGGCCGGCGCGGCGTGGTCCAGGCACAGTATCTGCTTGCGCAGCTCTATGATCGTGGCGATGGTCTGCCCGAGGATGTTCCTGAGGCCATGCGCTGGTACGAGCGTGCCGCCGGCAACGGTTCGACGGCTGCACAGCGCAGATTGGGCGAGCTCTATGCCGATGATGGAAGAGTGGCGCGAGACTATGTTGCCGCGGCACGTTGGCTGAGAAAGGCGGCGGAAGCGAGCGATCCGGCGGCTCAATACCGTTTGGCAAAACTCCATCTTGACGGGCAGGGGCTCCCGCAGGACTACGCCATGGCGGCAAATTGGCTGGAGCGCGCTGCGCGCCAGAATTGGCAGCCCGCGCAGCAGGAACTGGGGCGGATCTATTTTTCGGGGCTGGGTACGAAACCCGACTACGTCAAGGCGCATTTGTGGTGGAATCTTGCCGCTGCGCGTGGCGATACCCTGGCCGGTAACTACCGCGACATCGTGGCGCGGCGTATGTCGCCGACGCAGCTCGTTGAGGCGCAGCGTATGAGTCGCGAAATGTCAGCGGTCAATTGATGGTCTAGATACGCAGTCCGCCCAGGCGTTTCATGACCCGTGTACGATACCAGGATGCGCCACTTCCGAAGGCGATCAGCAGCAGGGCTGCGCTTCCCCCGACCCAGTAGAAGAGTTCGAGCCGGGCATCTGTGGCCTCGGAAGGCTGCGGTCGCAGCGCTTCGATCTCCTGTGTCAGCTCCGCGATCTTCTGCTGCAGTTGGTCGCGTTCTGCGGTGAGGTTCATCAGATTGGCGCTCAGGGTGGTGTTGGCCTCGTTGACCTTGCCCATCTCGCCGTTGACCCGTTCCATCTCGCTGCTTAGTTTGGCGTAGCGCTCTTCCATCGCCGCCAATTGCTGGCGCGCCGGCATCTCGTCACTGATGTAGGTGACGCTGACCCAGCCTTCGACGCCATCGGGTGTGCGAACGCGCAGGTTGCGCTTTTCGCGCTCCAGAACTTCGAGCACCGTGCCGGATTTCACCACCGCTACCGGCTTGCCGCTGTCGCGTTCAGGTCGAATGCCGAGGTAGATAATGTCGTTGACCCACACGGTTTCGGAGAGTGCCAGCAGCGGCCAGCAACAAGCTATCAGGAGTAGTGCGCGTTTCATCTCGGTCCCTGTTTTCTTTTCGGATCGGGGATTGGGATCGGCCGATATACTAGCATGCAAGTGTCGTTGCACTCGGAGATGCTTCACAATAACCGGCCTGAATCCTGCGCAGCGTGCAATGTCGATGCGCCGGGAAGGTGGTATCGGCTATTCGCTTGCTACAATAGCGCGATGACCACCCGCCACCGTATTCTGCGCATTCTCCAGGACGGCCGTTTTCATTCCGGCGAAACGCTGGGCCGACAGCTGGGCGTCAGTCGCGCCGCCGTGTGGAAGGCGCTGCGGGGGCTTGCGGAGATGGGGGTGGCTGTGGACGCCGTGACCGGTCGCGGCTACCGGCTTACCGATCCGCTTGAACTGCTCGATGAACGCCTTATCACCGAAACACTTTCCGAACGTGCCCGAAATCTGCTGTCGGGGCTGCATCTGTTCGAAGCCACCGATTCCACGAATCGATTTCTCATGGAGCAGGGCGCCGCGGGCGCGCCGTGCGGCAGCGTCTGCCTGGCGGAGGCGCAACAGGCGGGTCGCGGTCGCCGCGGTCGGACCTGGGTCTCGCCGTTTGCCGGCAATCTCTATCTGTCGGTGCTCTGGCGTTTTGCTGGCGGACCGCAGGCGGCACAGGGTTTGAGTCTCGCCGTGGGAGTCATGGCGGCGCAGGTGCTGGAATCGCTGGGAGTTGCCGAGGTGAAACTGAAGTGGCCCAACGATCTGCTGTGGCGCGGCGCCAAACTGGGCGGCATCCTGGTCGAGATGGCTGGCGAGGCGGGAGGACCGTGTTACGTGGTGGTGGGCATCGGCATCAATGTGCGTATGCCGCCCGGCGCGGGGGCGCCCATCGATCAGGCGTGGACCGATCTCCATAGCGCCGGTTGTGGCGCGACGGTTTCACGCAACCTGCTGGCAGCCACCATGATCGATACGCTGTTGTGCGGTCTCGACGCCTTCGGTCAAACCGGGCTGCAGTCCTATCTGCAGCCCTGGCGGCGCCTGGATGCCTTGTGCGAACAACCGGTGACCGTCCATACGCCGGGTGGCGCGATCGATGGCGAGGGGGTGGGGATCGATGAGACCGGGGCGCTGCGTGTGCGTCACGCGGGCGGTATCCGCACCTTTCACGCCGGTGATGTGAGCTTGCGGAGGCGGTCGTGATCCTGCTGCTCGACCTCGGCAATACGCGACTCAAGTGGATGCGGTTGACGGCCGATGGACTCTGCCCCGGTGGTTCCATTACACATCGTGATGCGGATTTTTCGGCTTCACTGCGCAACGCCTGGTCGGCGCTGGAGCTGCCGAAGCGCATCGTGGCGGCAAGCGTTGCGCGCTCGGAGGTGCAGGTCGCGCTGGACGCATGGGCGCAGCAGCAATGGGGCACACGCGTGGAGTTTGTGACGCCACAGGCGAAACTGGCCGGGGTGACCAACGGCTATCGGCGGCCCGAGCGTCTGGGTGTGGACCGGTGGGTTGCGTTGCTGGCGGCTCACGACCGGTTTCCCGGTGCGGTGAGTATCGTCGATTGCGGCAGTGCGGTGACCATTGACGCGCTCAATGGTGCCGGCGAACACCTGGGTGGATTGATCGCGCCGGGTCTCGGTACCATGCACCGTTCGTTGACGGGTGGCGATATCAACCTGGATGCCGGCGCCGGGCTGGATGCCATCCCCGCGGAACTGCTGGGCCATGACACGGCGCAGGCGGTCGGGCACGGCATACACTACTGTCTTGCGGCGTTTATCGATCGCGTCTGCGATCAGTTCGATGAACAACTCGGTGCCACCTCGCTGCGTTTGCTCACCGGCGGCGATGCCGTGCGCATGCGGCCATTGTTGAGAGGCGACTATCGGTTGGAGCCCGATCTGGTATTGGAGGGATTGGCGGTGATAGTGCGTACCGGGCAAGGGGTCAATGTCGCATGAGGTGGCTATTCGGAATTCTGTTGCTGGCCAACCTGATTCTGTTCCTTTGGGATTCGACCCAGCCCGCGGTGAACCAGGGAGCGCCGGCACCCCTGCCGGCTACTGTGGCGGGGGTCGCACCGCTGGTACTGGTGGGTGAGCAACGCGCTCTACCGACGAGCCCGCCGGCACAGCTTGCCGAGGCTGCAACTCCGGCCGTGCCTCAATCGGAGAGCCAACCCCTTACGACTGAGCCCGAGGTGACGCCAGCGAAGGTTGCAGAGGCACCTGTTCCGCCTGAGCAGCCCGAGCCCGAGCCCGAACCAACGCCGGCGCCGGCACCGGCACCTCCCCCCGTTTCTGCACCCACGCCATCTCCTGAGCCGGAACCTGTCGTCGCACCGGCCGTCACCGCGGAATGTACCCGGTTTGGCCCCTTCAGCGACGAGGATCGTGCTCGGGCTGCGGCGCGTTTTCTTGCCGGTCAGAATGTCTACGCCACTTTGGCAACGGAGGGTGAGACCCGTGATGCCCGCTACATCGCCTATCTGCCGGCCGCGGACTCCCGGGCGGCCGCGTTGGAACGCCTGCGCGAGTTGAAGGCCAAGGGCATCGACAGCTTTATCATGGGTGGCGCGTTTAACAATGCCATTTCGCTCGGCGTATTCAGTCAGCAGGAGTCGGCACTGCGTTTGGTCGCTCAGATGGAGCGACGCGGCTACGCCGTGAAGATCTACAGCCAGGAGCGTGCGTCGGCGATACACTGGCTGGAACTGGGTCGAAGGAACACCGATCGCATGTCCCGGGAGCTGGCGGCCACGCTCACCAGGCGTTATCCCGAGGCCCGATATGAGGCCCGTTCTTGCCCCTGATGGGGGCAGCACTTAGAATCTCGGCTCACCTCGGCGGCTTGGCTATGATCACTATTTAGATCGTCACTTGCAGCGCCGACAGGTAAAATCATAACTATGCCGGCATAGCACAACTGGCAGTGCAACTGATTTGTAATCAGTAGGTTGGGGGTTCAAGTCCCTCTGCCGGCACCAACTTCCCCTGGAATCGCCCCTTTGTTTGACCGGGCGTTACACTGTAGTGGCCAATTGCAGAGTGACCTGGCGTCGCGGGCCGCGGTCGGGCAGCGCTGACCTGAATCGGTCTGATATTAGGATTTGAACGCGACCTGAGAATGCTTACATGATCAAGAAGATTTCGGCCGGCGAGCTTCGGCCGGGGATGTACATTCACGATCTCAACTGCGGATGGATGGATCATCCGTTTGCCAGCAAACGGTTCAAGGTCGATAGTCTTAAAGTCGTGGAGAAGGTTCGCGCAATCGGCATCCACGAATTGTATATCGACACTTCGAAGGGCCTGGACCTGATTCACGCACCCACCGAGAGCGAAGCGGCCGAGGCACGCCAGGCCGACCTGGAGCGCTTGGCCGACAAGGCTGCGAAAGCGGCCTTGAAACCGATCAAGGTCAGCGCTGCGGAAGAGCGGGAGAAAGCGTCCAGAGTACAGGATGAGGCACGTCGGGTGGCTACCGATCTGATGCAGAATGTGCGTCTCGGCCGACAGATCGAGGTGGCCCGTGTCGAGCCTGTTGTGGGCGAGATGGTGGATTCGGTCTTTCGCAACAAGGATGCGCTCATCAGTCTCGGCCGGATCCGCGAAGCCGACCAATACACCTTCCAACATTCAGTCAATCTGTGTGTGTTGATGGTGGCATTTGCCAAAACGATCGGCCTGGATCATGACACCATCACCCGAATCGGCATCGGTGCGATGCTGCACGATATCGGCAAGATGAAAGTGCCGGAGGAGATCCTCAACAAACCGGGCAAGCTCACTGATGAGGAGTTTGCGGTGATGCGCGGTCACGTGACCCTCTCCGCCAATCTGCTTACCGAGTCTCCGGATATCGATCCGATTTCGATCGCTGTTGCCTACGAACACCATGAGCGCTGGGACGGCACCGGCTACCCACGCAAGTTGAAAGGCGATGAGATCAGCCAGTTCGGGCAGATGTCCGCCATCGTTGATGTCTACGATGCTATCACCTCCGATCGCTGCTACCACACGGGAATGCATCCGACCGACGCGCTGGGACGCATGTTGGAGTGGAGCAAATATCACTTCAACCCACTGCTTACCCAACAGTTCATTCAATGCGTGGGTATCTATCCGGTGGGGACCGTGGTGCGTCTAGAGAGCGGACGGCTTGCCGTCGTCGTGGAGGCCAGCGACAAGAACATGCTGCAACCGGTGGTGAGAGTGGTATACGACATGCGCAAAAAGCAGTTCATCACGCCCCGGGATATCGACCTGTCGCGTGCCTCCGATACCCGAACCGATCGTATCGTCGGTCATGAGGAGGCGGATAAGTGGGGAATCAAGACCCGGGTGATACTGGCATCGAAGATTTGAGCGCTTCACGTCCGGCCATCAACCAACGCGATCCGGCGGCGCCGAACAGCCCTGGGGGAACGGAGTGAGCACCTTCCGCTGACACGATCCTCCACGCGATACGCAGTGGAGCGTGTCAGTCGGTCATGGCCGCAGGCTGCGTAGCAGCACCGCCATCTCATCGGCGGGCAGTGGCCGGCTGAACAGAAATCCCTGTACCTCGTCGCAACCCTCGTTCGCCAAAAACTCGCGTTGCGCTTCGGTTTCCACGCCCTCGGCCAGTACTTTGAGCTTCATGCTTCTGCCCAGAGCGATCACGGCGCGGGCGATGGCTTCGTCGTTGGTGTCATTGGGAATGTCGCGTACGAATGATTGATCAATCTTGAGACGGTCAATCGGTAGTTGCTTGAGGTAGGCCAGCGAAGAGTAACCCGTGCCGAAGTCATCGATGGATATGCTGACACCGAGTTCGCGCAATGCCCTGATGACTTTGATCGTATCGATGCCCTCACTCATTACATATGTTTCAGTGATCTCCAGATCGAGAAAACGCGCAGGCAACCCGGTGTCGGCTAGAACCTCCGTGACGGTGGCTGCAAGATTGCCGCGCTGCAGTTGCTGGCCGGAGAGATTGACGGAAACGCTGCATTGTGCGATTTCGGCATCATGCCACTCCTTGAGCTGGCGGCATGCTTCGTTTAACACCCATGCGCCGATCGGCACTATGAGGCCGCTATCTTCGGCGACAGGAATGAATCGCAGGGGTGACACCATGCCCATTGCGGGGTGATTCCAACGCAGCAGCGCTTCGATGCCCATCAATTGGCCGGTCGCCAGAATGTACTGGGGTTGGTAGCAAAGATAGAGCTCATTGTTATCCAGGGCACGGCGCAGTTGGGCCTCCATCTGAACTCTCTCGTGGGCGCTGCGGGTCAGGTCGCTGGTATAGAAGTTGTAGTGGCTTCGCCCCAACTCTTTGGCGCGATACATCGCCGCATCAGCATTGCGGATCATGGTGGTCATCTCCTCGCCGTCCTGGGGAAAGATGCTGATGCCGATACTGGTGGTGATGTGTAGCTCGTGTGCATCGACTACGATCGGGTCGGAGAAGGTCTCGATGAGTTTAGTGGCAACTATTCCTGCATCGCGCGGGCTCTTGATCTGTTCGAGGATAACGGTGAATTCATCACCTCCGAGACGCGCGACGGTATCTTCTTCACGCAAACAATCCCTTAGCCGCCGGGCCACAATCTGCAACACGCTATCTCCGATCGGATGGCCAAGGCTGTCATTGATGTGTTTGAAACGATCGAGGTCGAGAAATAGCAAGGCAACACGCGACTTGTCGCGCTTGGCGCGTTTTAGCGTGTGCTCAAAACGTTCCATGAACAGCAATCGGTTGGGTAGTTCGGTCAGTACATCAAAATGTGCCAGGTGCCGGATGCGCTCTTCAGAAATCTTTTTCTCGGAGATATCGGAGAAAACGCTGATGTACTGCTCAACGCTGCCCTGTTCGTTGTATACAGCGGAAATGTTTTGCCAAACCGGATGGACTCCACCGTCCTTGCGCCGGTTCCAGATTTCGCCACGCCAAAAGCCATGCGCTGAGAGAGAGATCCACATATTTCGGTAAAAGCTCTCGTCGTGCCGATGCGATTGCAGGATCGCGGGCGTGCGCCCCACGGCTTCTTCCTCGCTAAAGCCGGTAATGGCGGTGAAAGCCTGGTTGACGCGCAGGATGGTTCCATTGGCCTCCGTAATCATGATGCCTTCGGTGGTGTTGGAGAAGACACTGGCGGCCAGGCGCATCTCCGCTTCGGTGCGGTGGCGCTCGGTCGCATCCTGCACAACCGCGAGATAAACCGGTGGCTGCTCGTTGGCGAAGAACTGGAGCTTGATCTCCACCGGGTAGAGAGATCCGTCTTTGCGCTCGTGGGAGGTGTTGAAGAAGATTTCGCGTGTCTCCTCGGAACGCAGCGGTGCAATGAGTTTTTCGAAGCGCTCGCTATCGTAATGGGGCTTGATGTCGAGGGGTGTTAGTGCCCGCAGCTCCTCTATGGAATAACCCAGATTGTCGCGCGCGCCGCGATTGACAAGCAGAAAACGCAACGACTGAGCGTCGAATACGTAGAGTTCGTTGGCAGAGGCCTCGAGGATACGTCCCAGGCGACTGGTCAGCGCTTCGCTGGTTTTGCGCTCGGTGATGTCTTCGGCGATGCCCAGTATGAACTCCGGATTTCCCGCCTTGTCGAGTATGGGGATTTTTTTGGTGTGAAGCAGACGCCTGCCCAGGTGAGGCGTCTCCAGAGACTCTTCGGGAATATCGAGCAACTCGCCGCTCTGCACGACCTGGCGATCGGTGGCATCGAAAGAGTCGGCCTCTTCGCCGGAGAATAAGTCCTGATTGGTCTTTCCAATCAGTTGCTCGCGGGAGTAGCCCATCACCTCCTCGCTTTTGCGGTTGACGTGAACGAACTTGAGATCGCCGGCGCCTTTAACAAAAATCATGGCGGGCAGATTCTCAAACACCGTGGTGAGGAAACGCTCGCTCTCCTCAAGACCGGCCTGCGCGGTGCGCTGCAGGGTTACGTCCTGAGCAATACCGATCAAACGCTGAACATTGCCGTAGCTATCGCGCACCACCTCGGCGCGCGAGTGCACATGGCGTATCGCACCATTGGCATGCAGCACGCGATATTCGACATCGTAGGATCGCTTATCCTGAATGGCGCCCTGTATGGCGTTTTCCAGTGCCGGGCGGTCATCGGGATGAGTGATTGCCAGGAGTTCGGCGGGTCCCGCCGGGTAGCTCTGATCGACGCCGTAGATGGCGCGTACACCCTGTGACCACTCGACATGATTCGTGCTGTAGTCGTACTCCCAGCTGCCGATGCCGGCGATCTCGTGCGCTTTTTCGAGGCGCAGCTGGTAGTCGCGGAGCTGTTCTTCCTGCTGTTTGCGCTGACTGATGTCGATGGTGACTCCGTCCCAAAGTATCGAGCCATCCGCCAGTCGTCGGGCGTGTGCCTGGGCCTCGACCCATTTGACCCGTCCTTCGACGGTGGTGATGCGGAATTCTTCGTGCCAGTGCGTGGCCTCATCGGTGGCTTTCTTCAGAGAATCGAGAAAACGCTCGCGATCGTACGGATAGATGTGATCGATAATGATCGAACTGTTGCGCATCGCCTCTTCCGGAGAGATGCCGAACATCTGTCGGATGCCCTCGCTCATATAGGCGTAGCGGATATTTCCCTGCGGGTCCTGGAGGCGTTGAAAGACCACCAGCCCGGGTATGTTCTTTGTCGCCGCCTGCAGCTTTGCCTCTGTTTCACGCAGCGCGGTCGTGGCATCCACACGTTCGAATTCGGCCGCGGCACGACTGGCGAATATCCGCAGAATATCGGTGATCTCTTCCGGGTTGGTGAACGGGCGCGTGTCCATGATCGCAAGCAGCCCCAAAGGCGTCTCGTTGAAGTCTTTGAGCGGAATTGCGGCATAGGCTTGAATATCGAGTTGTCGCAACTGATCGTCATTGGGAAACAACGCCTGCACATCGTGCGGATAGATGCACAGCGAACCTCCCACCACGGTTTGGCAGGGAGTGCCTGCCAGCGGATAACGAAAGTTGGGCGCCACTGCACCGTGCGCCCAATAAGCCTCGGTTGCGACCTCGTCAGTGTCGGGCAGATAGCGGCCGACATAGGCGAAGTCGAGGTTGAACGCTTGTGCAATGTGGCGGACCAGTTCCTCGAAGAACGCACCGCTGGTGGGCACTGACAGGCCTGCCGCAACCTTGTGGAGGGTCTGCTCGGTTTCATGGATCGGCGTGATATCCGACATCAACGCGTAGTAGCCACGGACGCCGCCTGTGGTATCGAAATCCGGGAGGTAATGGGTGTCGAGCCAATGCAGCTTGCCATCCGGCTCGGTGCGCTGCTGCTCGAATCGCACCTCTTCCCCCTTCAGAACGCGAGCTATGTGGTACTTGATTGCGGTGAATGTTTTCTCGCCGATGAGCTCCCGCAGCGGACGATCGAGGATCTCGTCGCGCTCGCGTCGGAACCATGTGGCGTAAGCTTGATTGACAAAGCGGTAGTGAAGATCGCGGTCGAGATAGGAGATCAGTGTCGGCACGGCGTCCAAAACGCGCTGCAACGGACCTAACTGACCGCGTGAATTACGAAGCGCGGCGAGAAGCTCCTGCTGTTCCACCGATGTCTGCATTGTTATCAGCTAAGCGCACAACGCGTGCGACTTCCACTCCATAATTTGTTCCAAATAGTAGTTCGTAATCCAAAGTGGTGCAAAAGGGGATGTCCGAGGCTCGACACTGGGTTCAGGGTCTTTCGGGACGGGTGCCGCACTTTGGACCCCTGCAGCAAGATAGCCACCTTCGATGGCCAGTGCATGACCGCTGACGTTACTCGCTTCGGGAGAGGCCAGGAACAGGGACTCGTCCTTCTATTTTTATCGTTACGCGCACCAGCATAAGCTGGCCCGTCCGGCAAACCATACCGAGTTCCGCTGACCGTGAAACCAGCGAAGCATCGCATTATCTGCGCAGAGCGGTAGAATCCCGGGGTCTAGCGGGGTTGGCACGGGAAAAGGCGCGCCTGTTCTATACTGCCGGACCAGCCGCTGCGCAATTTGCGCGGGTAACGATTGTACAGAGCTTATGAGGACCAGTTGTGATCAAGTTACGGAGTTTTGTCTGGGTGGTGTTGATGACGGTGGTGTATCCACTCCAGGCGGCCGAACGCGATGATCTGTATCTCCAGGGCTACATCGGTGCCATCCTGGAGCGTGAACTCGGGTGGGTGCGCAGCGATTTCGATGTTCAGGTGCAAAGGGGCCTGGTGACGCTGCACCTATACCGCGGTGATGATGCAAAACAGCGCGAAGCTGAACGCGTACTGCGCGATTTGCCCGGCATGGAGGGACTCAACATTGCGCGATCGCCCGCGGCGCCGAGTCAGGCCGAGGTCACCGTGGCGGAGACGCTGGGTGTGGGCCCCGAGTCTGTGGCGCTGCCGGCCGGTGACCCCTTCTGGCCGTTGATCGCCGATCCGAAAGAACCCCGGTTTTTTGTCAGTGTGCGGCGCTACACGACACGCGCCGATACGGTCAATATCGCGGCCGTGGGCTACGGCGAGAGCTTTGGCCTCTACCGCAAGGAGGGCATACGGCGCGGCGATGCGCTGCAGGTGAGCGTGGCGGGTGGGCTATTGGCACAGTTCAATCTCGACGCTCCGTCGTTTGATTTGATCAACGCCGATTACATGATCGGTCTGCCCATCACCTACCGGCGCGGAGATTTCTCGATGCGCCTGCGGCTCTATCACCAGAGTTCGCATCTGGGCGATGAGTTTTTGCTCAATACCAACCCCGATCGGGTGAATCTCAGCTACGAAGCGCTGGAAGCAGTGTTCTCCTACGATTGGAACCAGTGGCGGGGCTACGCCGGCGGTGAGTATCTGGTGCATCGCGAGCCTGCCGATCTGGAACCCGCCATGCTGCATCTCGGTGCTGAGTATCGTGGAGTGAAGCCTGTCCTGGGTTCGGGCCGCTGGATCGGTGGCTTGGATATGAAGAGCTACGAGGAGCATGACTGGTCGGTCAGCACCAGTCTCAAGGTGGGCTGGGAGTTCGGCAAGGGCGGCCCGGGACGCCGTAATCTGCGCTGGCTATGGGAGGCGTACAACGGCTTTTCGCCCCATGGCCAGTTCTACAACAATCGCCTCCGTTACTTCGGTACCGGTATCTATCTCGGTTTTTAGGCGTGAGAACCGATCGTCAGTGCAAGCGACTGCTCATATCGGGTAGCGGTGGGGTTGTCGTACGCGGTGCCGGCGATGAGTGGTGAAGCATCAGCCGCCAGCCGTCCTCTTCGCGACGATAGATGTTGGTGGCCAGCACCGGTGCGTGGGGTTCGCGCTCCTTGCCGACCAGGATATTCTCTTCGACGATATGGATGGCCACATCTTCGCTCTGGGTGCGGTGCAGGCGACTGACACGAAACTCCATGGGCGGTTCTCCAGCGAAAATCTGCTCCCAGCCGGTGCGGATTTCATCGACACCGCTCAAGGGACGCTGGAGCGGGTGGATGCAGGCAATCGTCTCATCTGCCGCCCAGACCTGCATCATCACTTCCAGATTGCCGGTTTCAAAGGCTTCATAGAAGGCCTGCTCGGCATCGTTCGCTGTCGGATACATCGCGTCCAATCTCCTCGGGCTACATCAGTGAAGGCGGCTCTTGATCGGATTGCCAGAAGCGCGTGCTCGATTGTCTTAGCTGCGTACCGGCGGCCAGGAGCCGGGTCAGCAGCGGCTTCTTGGCGACGAAGCGAACCTCGAAAAGATCGCGTTCTCCGCTGGCATTCATCAAGTAGTCATCGCTGGTGCGCAGCTCATCGATCAGCTTGAGGTCCAGAGCGCGAATGCCATGCCAATGCTCGCCGGTGGCAACCCGCTCAATATCGAGTTGCGGACGATTTTCGATGACGTAAGCCTTGAACAGAGCGTGCACATCCTCGACCTCGTCGCGAAGTTTCTGCCGGGCCACCTCCGTATTCTCACCGAAGAGGGTCAAGGTGCGCTTGAAATCGCCGGCGGTGATCTGCTCAAAATCGATATTGTTCTTTTTCAGCAGGCGATGGAAGTTCGGCAGCTGCGTGATGACACCGATTGAGCCGAGTACGGCAAACGGTGCGGCCAGTATGCGTGTGGCGACACAGGCCATCATGTAGCCACCGCTTGCCGCGACCTTGTCCACTGCAATGGTCAGCGGGATGTTGCGTTGTCTGATGCGTTGCAGTTGCGACGCGGCCAGACCATAGGCATGTACCATCCCGCCTGCGCTTTCCAGGCGGACCAGAACTTCATCCTCCGCGGTCGCCACGGCCAGAACCGCGGAAATCTCTTCGCGCAGGGCATTGACCGCGGAAGCGCGAATATCACCGTGGAAGTCGAGTACAAAGAGCCGATGGCGCCCCGTTTCGGGCTGGTGTTTGAGCTGCTTCGCCTCCGCCTTGAGTCGCTTCTTCTCCTCCTTGGCCGCCCTCTTGGCCAATGGGGGTGGCAGCATCGCCGAGCGCAGGGCTTGTGCAGTCTCCCGGTACTTGTCGTTCAAGCTTTTGACCTCGAGGTGTTCCTTGGCGCGACCGGGCGCGCCCCGACTGGACAGCGCCACAACGCCGGCGGTGGCGGCGAGTACTACCGCCAGTATCGTCACCGCCTTGGCCAGGAACATTCCGTACTCGCTTAAAAACTCCATTCAATAGCTCCATTGAGTCGAAGGTGGCAGTTTATCAGTACTCCCTGTCTCCCTAGAACCTATCTCAGAATCCCCCGCGTGCTGTGTTGAGCCCCAGAGGTGCGCTGGGTAGGCCCGAAGGCGCAGCCAATAGCAACCGCTATTGGCAAGTCGAGAACACCGCCAGCGCACCTCTGGGGCCAACCCGAAGGGCCGGCCACTCGTGGCTCCAGCGCGGTGTTGCGGCTCGCTCATTGGGAATGACCCAACCACGCTCGCCGCGCCTGGCGCTGAAACCACGAGCGACCGGCACAGCTCGCGCGGGATTCTGAGATAGGGCATCTCTGATTAAGTCCCAAAGTTTGCGACAATACACGCATTATTTGGAACCGGTAGAAAACGATGAAGCAGCAAACGTTTGCCGCGGGGGAATTTGAGCAATTTCGAAAACCAACCCGGCGAGAGAAATTTCTCTCGGAGATGGATGCTGTGGTTCCATGGGATCAGCTTTGTGAGCTCATCAAACCCCACTACCCCAAAGCGGGAAACGGGCGCCCACCCATTGAACTGGAACGGATGTTGCGCATCTACTTCCTCCAACACTGGTTCAACCTGTCGGATCCAGGCGCCGAGGAAGCGTTGTATGAATCTCGCTCCATGTGTCTTTTCGCCGGCATTGACCTTGGGCGTGAGCCGGTTCCCGACGAGACGACGATTCTCAATTTTCGTCATCTGCTGGA